>JANLUV010000284.1:0-3850 GCA_031363685.1 Alphaproteobacteria bacterium
CCCTGCGCGGTAAGGTTCACGTCCCACCAGCCGGTGAAGCGGTTCTCGAGATTCCACTGGCTCTGGCCATGGCGGACGAGGATCAGGCGCGGCACGGTTCAGGCAAGCTCCCTGTTTGCTTGGAAGCGGCACGCCCTAACGGCTGGGGGGCGGTTTGGGAAGAGTTTCGGGCGAATCGTCCGGCGCGTTGTGGCCTTGCGCTGTCCCCAGCGCGCCTGCCAGCGCTTGGGCCTGCGCCTTCCGGCGGCGCAGGTTGTCGCGCAGTTTCAGCGCCAGGCGCTCTTCGCGGGTCGGGGCGGGCTTGTCGTTCATCGGAAAACCCTGCCGCTACTCCCGCCGCGAGGCAAGCGGCGATACCGGGCGTATCCCTATGTCGCTGCGGGATTCGCCGGTTGACAAAGGGGGGTGCCGCAGCCAATAGCGCCGCCCTGCCCGGAGACGCCTTGCGCTGCTTTGCGGCACGCGGGAAATGGTGTGCTGCTGTAGCTCAGTGGTAGAGCGCATCCTTGGTAAGGCTGAGGTCGGGAGTTCAATCCTCCCCAGCAGCACCATTTCCCCCGCAGGCCGGCTCCATAGGGCTTTTACCGGAGCGATTTCGCGGGAACGTTTCGGGCTGGACGTGCGATAGCACCCTGGTGATCAAACCCTATACCATGTTCGGCGGGCATTTGCTGGATGGGCGCTGGGCGCTCCTCGCGGCCGAAACCAGCCTGCTCGCGCTCGATGCCGCGACGGTAATGTGGCTGCGGCTCAGCCGCCTAGCGCTGCTCGATATGCACGCCGCCATGACGGAATGGCAAAAGCTGGCGGGCGAAAAGGTCGAATCGGCGCTGGTACTGCAGGCCCGCGCCGCGGGCGGAAAGCTCGGCAGGACGCAGATCTCGGTCGCGCGCGGGACGGTCCGGCACTACCGCAAGGCGGTCGCCGCTAACCGCCGCAGCCTGATGCGCTGACGCGTTACGCCAAGCGGTCGCGCTATTCCGTTACACTATTCCGTCACAGGGCGGCCACGAACGCCGCAAGATAGCCGCGCAACTGTTCGCGGCTCTTCTCGTCGGTCAGGTTGCCGTTCGCGTCGAACAGCGCGCCGGCGCGCGACACCAGCAGTTTCTGGCCAAACCATGGCCGCGTTCCCAGCGTGCGCAGCACGCCCAGCCAGGCGTCCTGCGCCAGGATCGTGCCGAAGGCGCCCGGCGATGCGCCGACCAGCGTTACCGCCTTGCCGCCGAACACCCGGCCAACGTCGGCGGGCGGACGGCTCATCCAGTCGATCACGTTCTTCAGCACGCCGGGGATGCTGTTGTTGTATTCGGGCGTCGCCAGCACCAGCCCGTCGGCACCTGCCAGCGCCTCCTTCAGCGCGGTGACGCTGGGCGGAATCCCGTCTGCTTCCTCGCCATCAGCATCGTACAGCGGCACCCCGACGATCGAGTGGACTTCCAGCGCAGCGCCCTGCGGCATCAGTTCCGCCGCCGCGCGCAGTAGTCCCAGATTATACGAATTGCGGCGCAGCGAGCCGCCGATCCCGACCAGTTTGATCATGCCCGAAGCTCCGCCCAATCGGGATGCCGCTGGAACTGCGCCGCGACATAGGAACACGCCGGGTCCACCTTGAACCCCTGCGCCCGCGCGTCCTCGATCAGCGCCGCCACCAGCTTGCCCGCGATCCCGCGCCCTTCCAGTTCGCGCGGGACCAGCGTGCGCTCGGCCATGCGGACGGTGCCGGCGGGGCTTTCGTGCGCGATCCAGGTCAGTCGGCCGACGTGCGTGGTACCCGGGACATGAGCGTGATATTCGCCCGCGCTGCCCTGATCGATCCGGACGATTTCGATTCCCTGCATGCCGTGTTCCTTCTTCTCAGCTGATTCGCGCGCCGACGCTTGTTTCACCCGATACCAGCTTGACCGGGCGCGCTGCATCCGCAATCCGCGAGCACGCCATGCAGTTCCCTTCCGATAACGCCGCGTCCGTCCACCCTGCCGTCTGGCGCGCGATGCAGGCCGCCGACGGGCCCGACGTGCCCTATGATGGCGATGGCCTTAGCCGCTGGCTCGACGGGGGCCTGTGGCTCGCCAATGCCCGCGCCGCCAATGCCGCCGCGACTGAAATCGCGGGCGCCGCTGGCGAGCGTCTGCTTCACCCGGTCGAGGCCAACGAACTGTTCGTCCGCCTGACCCCGGCCGAGCGCGCCGCGCTGCGCGCGCAAGGCTTCGCGTTCTACGATTGGGATCATGGGGCGGCCCGGTTCGTCACTGCGTGGAACAGCGATCCGGCCCACGGCACCGCACTCGTCCGCGCGACCGCCGGGCTATGACCGTGAACCGGCTCCACCCATCACGCCCGCGTGCTGGCGTGATCTGGCCGTTCCTGCTGGTCTCGCTCGTCTGGGGTTCGACCTGGCTGGTGATCAAGGATCAGGTCGCCGCTGTCCCTCCGGGGTGGTCGATCACCTGGCGCTTCCTCGTCGCCAGCATTGCGATGGTCATCATGGCCCGGGTGCGCGGCGATTCGCTGCGGTTGCCGCCGGGTGGGCAGAAACTGGCCGCGCTGGTCGGGCTGATGCAGTTCTGCGTGAACTACCAGTTCGTCTATCCGACCGGACGCTATGTCACGTCCGGCGTGGTGGCCGTGCTCTATGCGCTGCTGATGGTGCCTAACGCGCTGCTTTCGGCGCTGTTCCTCGGCACCCGCATGTCAAGCCGGTTCCTTGCCGGGTCGGCGGTTGCGCTGTTCGGGATCGGCTTGCTGCTCCTGCACGAGATGCACCTGGCGCCGCCGGGCAGTTCAGTCCCGCTGGGCGTCGCGCTGGCGGCCGGCGGGATTTTGGCGGCCTCGGTCGCCAACGTCGCGCAGGCCGCCCGCGCCGCGCGGATCTCCGGCGCGGTCCCGTTCATGGCCTGGTCGATGATCTGGGGCACCGGGCTGGATGCGGTCTGGGCGCTGGCTACCGTCGGCCCGCCGGTGTTCGATCCACACCCGCGCTACGTGGGCGGCGTCGTCTACCTTGCGATCTTCGGCTCGGCGCTGACCTTTCCGCTCTATTTCCGGCTGATTCGCGATATGGGCGCGGGCAAGGCCGCCTATACCGGGGTCGCCACCCCGGTGGTCGCGATGCTGCTGTCCACCTTGTTCGAAGGCTACCGCTGGAGCCTGCTGGCAGCAACGGGATCCGCCGTGGCCATTGTCGGACTGCTCATCGCGCTGTCATCCCGCAAGACTTAGTGTTCTCCGGCCAGAATCGCCCGCAATCCCTCGCGATAGCTGGCAAAGCGCGGCTTCCAGCCCAGCACGCGTTTCGCCTTGCCGTTCGCCACGCGCCGGTTCTCGGCATAGAATGCCCGCGCCATCGGTGACAGGCCGGCCTCGTCCAGTCCCAGCAGCGGCGGCGGCGCGCGGCCCAGCAGGCGGCAGGCCTCCTCGATCACCGCGTTCTGCGAACAGGGTTCGTCATCCGCCAGATTATACGCCCCCGCCGGTCCGGTCAGCCCGGCCAGCACCCCGGCGGCGATGTCGTCCACGTGGATGCGGCTGAACACTTGCCCCGGCAGAGCGATCCGGTGCGCCTTGCCCTGCCGCACCCGGTCCAGCGCGCTGCGGCCCGGGCCATAGATCCCCGGCAGCCGGAACACCCGCGCGCCCCGGGCCAGCCACGCCGCATCGCATTCTGCCCGCGCGGTGCGGCGGCCGGTGCCGACCGGCGCGGTTTCATCAACCCATGCTCCGCCCAGATCGCCGTAGACCCCGGTCGAACTGAGGTAGCCCAGCCACTTATGTTCCAGCCCCGCGCCATACCGCTCCAGCACCGGGTCCGTCCCGTCGCCCGCCGGCGGCACGGACGACAGCACGGCAT
>JANLUV010000344.1:0-1508 GCA_031363685.1 Alphaproteobacteria bacterium
ACTTCGCCAAGCCGCTGGCGGGCGCGGGCGAAATCGTCCGCGCCCCACAGCATCACCGCCACCGCCGGATCGCCATCGCGCCCGGCGCGGCCGGTTTCCTGGTAATAGGCCTCGATCGACTTGGGCAGGCCGGCGTGGGCGACGAACCGCACGTCGGGCTTGTCGATCCCCATCCCGAACGCGATCGTGGCGACCATCACCATGTCTTCGCTGGCAACGAACGCGGCCTGGTTGGCGGCGCGGACCTGTGCCGGGAGCCCGGCGTGATAGGCCCGGACCGGCCGCCCCGCCGCGCCGAGCTGCTGCGTCAGCCGCTCCACTTGCGCGCGGGTCTGGGCATAGACGATGCCGGGGCCGGGGTGTTCCGCCATCAGCCGGGTCAACTGGCGGACCGGCTGATCGCGCGGGACGATCGCATAGCGGATATTGGGCCGGTCAAACCCCGCCACGATCAGGCCGTCGTCCGCAATGCCGAGCTGGGCAAGAATATCCGCCCGGGTATGGGCATCGGCGGTGGCGGTCAGCGCGAGGCGCGGGACAGCGGGAAACGAATCGAGCAGCGGGCGCAGCAGACGATAATCCGGGCGGAAATCGTGGCCCCATTCGGACACGCAATGCGCCTCGTCGATGGCGAACAGGCAGATCGGAGCGTTGGACAGCAGTTCGCGGAAATGCGGCTGGCTGGCGCGTTCGGGGGCGATATACAGCAGGTCCATCTCGCCTGCGCGGAACCGCTCGATCGTCTGCTCGCGATCGAGGTCGGCGCTGGTCAGCGCGGCGGCGCGGATCCCGTTCGCCTCGGCCGAGCGCAGCTGGTCGTGCATCAGCGCGATCAGCGGTGATACCACCACGCAGGTGCCCGGCAGCATTACCGCAGGCAGCTGATACGTCAGCGACTTGCCCGCGCCGGTCGGCATGATCGCCAGGGTGGATTGCCCGGCCAGCACGCGGCTGACGACCTGCTCCTGCACCCCGCGAAACGCGGTGAAACCGAAGGTTGCGTGAAGGGCAGCGGCAGGAGCGGGGCGGGCGTGGAGAAGCATCGGCTGGCGCTATCACAGATCGGGCACGCCGGGGAAACCGTGTCTTGCGCGCCCGCCCCGTTGGCGCTCAATCCAGATTGGGCCGCAGCCAGCGTTCCGCGACGGCCAGGTCCACCCCGCGCCGCGCCGCGTAATCTTCCAGCTGGTCGCGGCCGATGCGGGCGACGCCGAAATACTGGCTTTGCGGATGGGCGAAGTAGAACCCCGAGACGGCCGAGGTGGGCAGCATCGCCTGGCTTTCGGTCAGCGTGATCCCGGCGTTGTCCTGCGCCTGCAGCAGATCAAACAGGATCGGCTTGAGGCTGTGATCGGGGCACGCCGGATAGCCCGGCGCCGGGCGGATGCCGCGATAGTCCTCGCGGATCAGCGCGTGGTTGGTCAACTGTTCGCCCGCAGCATAGCCCCACAGCGTGGTGCGGACGTGCTGGTGAAGGCGTTCGGCGAAGGCTTCGGCAAACCGGTCGG
>JANLUV010000375.1:0-4545 GCA_031363685.1 Alphaproteobacteria bacterium
ACGCTATCGAGCGAGTCGAAGGCTGAAGCCAGTATCCGACTGAAGTCGGAGGGGTTCCTCCCCGAGTGGGACCCTAAATCAGGATGAAATCACCTGCGCTGAGCGTGGCCATCGTTACGCCGTGCAACACGATCATGTCACCGCCGCCCAGATCGATCGCGCCATCGCCGCCGACCTGCACGAAGTGGGCCGAAACCTGGCTGAAGCTGGCGTAGATTCCGATAAGCTCGATCTTGTCCTGACCGCGAACGAAGTCCGCGATGACATCGCCGCCGGTGCCGCGTTCGAACACGAACGTGTCGGTCCCGGACTGGCCGAACAGCACGTCGTCACCGCCCTTGCCATTCAGCCTGTCGTTGCCCGCTCCGCCGAGTAGCAGGTTGGTCACCGCATTGCCGGTAAGCTGGTTGTCCAGCTCGTTACCAACGCCGAACCTGGTCGTCCCCGCAAGGATCAGGTTCTCGACATTGGCGTAGAGGTAGACCCCGTTGTTGGCCCCGCCAACATTGGCGATGACCGTGTCGGTGCCGCCGTTCAGCGCCTCGAACGTCAGGTCGTTGCCGGTATCGACATAGTAGGTGTCGTTGCCCGCGCCGCCGTCGATCAGGTCATAGTCGGCCAGCCCGCTATCGCCACGGAGCACGTCGTTGCCGTCACCGGCGACAAGGATATCGGTCTTGAAATCTGCCCCGCCGATCAGGCTATCGTCGCCCGCCCCGCCATAAAGCGCGTCCGAGCCATCGCCGCCATCCAGCGTGTCGTTGCCCGCATCGCCGACCAGATAATCGATGCCCGCGTCGCCGAACAGGTGATCGGCGCCGTCCTGTCCGAACAGCGCGTCAGTGCCGTCGCCGCCGTGGACCCCGTCGTCCCCCGCCCCGCCAATCAGCAGGTTCGCGCCTTCGTTCCCGGTGAGTGCATTGGCCAGATCATTGCCCACGCCGAAGACATCGCCCGCACCGGCCACCAGCGTCAGGTTCTCGACGTTGGCGTAAAGGTAGAACCCGGTGGTGGAAACGGCCGTGTCGGTGCCCTGCCCCAGTGCCTCGACCAGTACGTCAGCCTGCCCATTGACGTAATACGTGTCATTCCCCGCGCCGCCCGCCAGTTGATCGTTGCCCAGCCCGCCATCGAGTACGTTGTCACCGCTGTTGCCGCGCAACACGTCGTTGAACTGCGAACCTTCGATATACTCGATCCCGAACAGCGTATCGTGGCCGGCGCTGCCGGTATTCTGCGTTCCGCCAAGCGACAGATTGATCGTCACCGGCCCGGACGCGCTGGCATAACTGGCCGTGTCCGCCCCGCCGCCGCCATCGATCGTATCGTCGCCCGTGCCGCCATCCAGCAGGTCTGTCCCGGCACCGCCGACCAGATGATCGTTGCCGCCAAGGCCATAGACGGTCCCGTTTGCACTGCCGTGCGTGCCATCGAACGTGTCACCATTGGCGCCAAGCTGGACGTCACCGGTGATCGTGCCGTTGTTGGTAATCGTGAAGACTTGTGCGCCGGCGGAATTCACCTGGATCGCGATATCGCCCTGGATATCCCCGTTGTTCACCAGACTGGCCCCGCTGCCGCTGGCGCCGAGCACCACGCCATAGGCCAGCGCAGCAGGATCGGCGCCAACCGACAGGCCCGCAAAGATGTTGCCGTCGTTGACCACCGGCCCGTCCATGACGTTCAGGCCGATCGCGGCGATGCCGCTGCCATCGGCGCCGCCGCCCTCGACATAGATCGTGCCGGTATTGAAAAATGTCTGGACGCCCGCTCCGCTGGCGCCACGGACCCCGTCCACCCCGATCGCGGTGCCGAGAAACGCAATTGCCTCGATCGTGCCCGCGTTGCGGATCGTGCCGTGCGCCTCGACCGCAGTGGCGTGGCCATTGTCGGACTGGACGTAAACCGTCCCGCCGTTGTCGATCGTGCCCGCATCGGCTCGAATGCCCCACGCCCGATCGAACACGCCAACCACCGCGTTGGGGCCGAACGTTTCGACATCGAACGTGCCGGTGTTGGTCACGTTGACGGAACCGGTGAAGTCGACCCCGAGCGCGCGATCGCCAGCGACGTTATAGCTTGAAATCTGCCCATCGTTTGCAAACAGGGCAAAGCCGGTGCCGGTAAACACGGGTACGGCGCCGTCGGTTACAAAGGTTTCCGCCAGGTCGATGGAGAAATTCGCCGCGAGCACGCAACCGGTCAGAGCTGTAGTCGGATCGGTGTAATCGAGCCCGGCATCGCCGCCCGGCACCGGTGCCGCCACGCCGCCCGCCACCGCTGAAAAGCCGGCGTAGACCGGCACCGTGCCTGCCGTAACCACGGCAACTTCGGTGATGTAGACCGTCGTCCCGGCCTGACTCCACTGCTCGAACAGGGCGCCGCCCCGCGTGATGTTGGCACCATGCGTCCAGCCGCTGTCGAGGAAGACCTTGTCGGTCGCCCTGGCGGTGACGGTAAAAGTGCCCGGCACACCCAGCATGGCCTGCAGGTCGGCATATCTGATTGCAAGGTTCTGGTTGTCCTGCAGTTCGATTGCCTCGAAGCCATCGATCCGCGCCCCGCCCTCCTGCATCTGCCCAAGATCGAAATTGCGGGTGCCGGCGCTGATGACCAGCGTGTCGGTGCCGGTCCCGCCCGAGGCATAGGCGAAAGTCAGGTCACCCAGCACGATCCGGTCGTTGCCGTCGCCGCCCTCAACCCAGTCACCGCCGCTGGTGGTGATCGTGTCGTTGCCCCACTCGCCGATCAGGCCATCGTTGCCCGCATCGCCGCGCAGGCTGTCGTTGCCGAAGCCGCCAATCAGCAGATCGTCGCCCGCACCGGCCGCCATGGTATCATCGCCGCGGCCGCCGATGGCCCGGTCATCGCCTGCCGAGCCGCTGTAGCTGTCATTGTCCCAGCCCAGATTGACCAGGCCGTTGACCGTGCCCGCACCCGCGAACGTGTCTGCACCGGCGCCCAGCAGCACATCGCCGTTGATGGTGCCGGCGTTGTCGACCGCGTCGTTGCCGGAATTGAGCGAGATCAGCCCGTTGATCTCTCCGCCGGCCAGGTTGACCACGTGTTCGACCGGGCCGTTCGGCAGGACCGTGGCCCCGGTGTCAAGGCCGAGAATGGCGACATCCGCGCGGATGATCCCGCTGTTGCGGATGGTGACGTCGGCCCCGCCCGCGGCGTGTCCGGCGACAATCCCCCAGGATGTGCCGGCCGGATCGGTGGCATGCGCTTCCATCAGGCCGCGATTGTCCACCGTCGGCAGCACTGCCGATGCGTCGCCCGCCTGCAGCAGTTTGACGACAGTGGCCGACACCGCGCCCTCTGCCAGAATACGCCCGCCGACTGCGTTCACGATCGTCGCGCCCAATGCGCCATCGATCGCGGTAGCGTCTCCGCCAAGCGACTGGACCGCCAGCAGCCCGGAATTGGTGAGCTGTATCGCCGCCGGGCTGACCAGCCCGAGGTGGGACCCGCTATCGCTGACCAGATAGATCGAGCCGCTGTTCGACACGGCCCCCGCCAGATCAAGCAGCGTGACCTGATCCGCGCCGTGCAGATAGATCAGGCCCGAATTCGTCAGCGCCAGGCCGGTGCCGGTTGCCAAGGTCAGCTGCGCGCCGCTGGTTTCCGCCCATAGCGTGCCGTTGTTGGTCAGCGTGCTGCCCGCCGCCGCCACCTGGTAAAGCCGGCCGGTGTCCTGACCGAGCACCTTCGTGCCGGCCGCGACGGTGAAGCTGCCGGCCTGCGCAACAGGCCCGCTGATCGGCGTGACCGCTGGCTTGGTGCAGGGGCCGGGAATAATCGATGCCAAGGTAAGCTCTCCCGCAAAGGATCGGGTCCGCGCTGTGTTTACGGGAATGCGCGCGGATCTGGCGATCAGACCGCGCCGGAATGGAGCCAATTCCGGCGGACCCGGGGATGCCGCTCCGGCAGCGCTATCCGATTGAAACGAACGACCAAACCGGCGTCGGTCTCGGTTACTGCCAGCCGTCAGAGATGTGACCAAATTCAGACACAACGCGCGGTCATGTCTAGATCAGCACGAAATCGGCTGCGGCAAGGTTGGCCATCGTTACGCTGTGCAACACGATTATATCGCCCGCCCCCAGATCGATTGCACCATTGTTGCCGACCTGCACGAAACGGGACTGCAGCTGGGCGAACGAGGTGTAAATTCCGGCGATCTCGATCATATCCTGGCCGATCGCGAAATCCCCGATCACGTCGCCGCCGGTGCCGCGCTCGAACACGAAGGTGTCAGTCCCGGACTGGCCGAACAGCACGTCATTGCCGCCCTTGCCGTTCAACCTGTCGTTGCCCGCTCCGCCAAGCAGCAGATTGGTTACCGCATTGCCGGTCAACTGGTTGTCCAGCTCGTTGCCGACGCCGAAGGTGGTGGTCCCCGCAAGGATCAGGTTCTCGACCTGGGCGTAAAGGTACACGCCGTTATTGGCCCCGGCGATATTGGCGATGACCGTGTCGGTGCCGCCGTTCAGCGCTTCGAAGGTCAGGTCGTTGCCGGTATCGACATAGTAGGTGTCGTTG
>JANLUV010000213.1:0-3037 GCA_031363685.1 Alphaproteobacteria bacterium
GCGCCGGTCAGCGGCGCGGCTGCGACGAACGGCTGCTCCAGCGTCGGGATGGGATTGATGGCGCTCACCAGATCGGCGTCACCGTTGGGGTTGGCAAACGAGATAGCCATCTGCGGGACGTAGCCAGCAGGCGTTTTAAGCGGAGAAGTGGGCATGACAGCTCCTTAATGGTGCACCGACTCAGCCGTCAAATAACCAAAACGGTTTACTGTAGGAAAGTAATAGTTCTATCCGGTAAATTCGAATCTATGCAGGCTCGGGCGAGGAGGGGAGCTTGCAAACGCCTTCCGCCCGTTTCCAGGGCCGCCGCAGCAGCATTCCCGACTCGTTCGGAAACAAACAAATTGCTTTTTGCACCTGCAGCATCAAAGTGCCTCAACGTCGCCTCCCCGGCGGCAGCCTCGGGGCAACGGCCGAACACGGGAGCCAGCAATTGCGCGGCGATATTCTAGGGCCAAAGGCGTGGTTGCAGCCATGAAGGTGGCGGTTTTTCATCCCGGCACCCAACATAGTTGGCAGACCGCGTTGGCCTTGCAGCAGTTGGACCGCCTGGCCTGGTTTGCGACCTCGATTTTCTATCAACCCGATCGGCTGCCCTACCGGCTTGAGCGGATGCTGCCCGGGCAGTTGGGCGCAAGGCTCGGTCGGGAATTCCGCCGCTTCAGTCATCCGCTGCTTGATCCGGCCCTGGTCCGCACGTCCGGGCTGACCGAATGGCTTGAGCGGATTGCGTCGCGCGCCGGGCAGCGTCAATTGGCCCGCTGGCTGGACCGATTCGGCAACAAGCGCTTTGTGTCCGGGATTGCCGCAGACTTGCGATCGGCGGAGCGTTTTGCACTGTGGGGTTACAACGGCAGTTCGCAGGGTTCGTTCGAGATCGCCCGCCAGGTCGGGCGCACGTGCATCCTCGATCGGACCAACGGTGATTTTCGCATCTACAACGCACTGATGACCGACGTCCGCAAACAATACGGTGCATGGTTTCTATCCACGGAACTCGCAGAGCCAGCCGTCAACATCGCTCGCGACCAGCGCGAATACGAACTGGCCGACAAAATTCTGGTCGGCAGCCCGTTTGCTGCGGGCACGATCCGTGATGCGGTGGCGGACGACGGGATTTCCGCCAAAGTGCGGGTTCTCAATTACTGCTACGACGAGGCGCTGTTTGGCGCCTTGCCGCCCCCCGCTCCGGTTGATCGCGCCAGCCCGATCAAATTCATGTTCCTCGGTCTGGTGATCCCGCGCAAGGGCATTCACCATGTTCTGGAGGCGATTGCGCGGATCCCGAAGTCGGCCGCCGAGTTGACGATCGTCGGCAGCATGAAAATCCCGCCCAAGGCGTTTGCGCCCTATGCCGATCGGGTGACCTACATTCCAACGGTCGCCCGCGCAGATGTGCCGCAGATCATGAGCGAGCATCACGTTTTTCTGCTTCCCAGCTACTTCGAAGGCGCCGGAATTACGCTCTACGAAGCGCTCGCAGCGGGGTGCGCGCTGATTCATTCTGATCGCTGCGCGTTGGCAGTGACCCCGCAAACCGGTATTCTGCTGGACCGGGTCGATACCGACGCGGTTTACGAGGCGATGATGTCGGCGATAGAAGACCGGGACCGGCTGAACCGCTGGCGGCTCGCGGGGCCGGCGGCAGCACGCAAGTACAGCTTTGCAAACTACCGCAATAATATCGCGGCATTGCTGGACGAAATGGGTATCTGACAACCCTGGTTTGAGAGAGGAACATATGTTGACGACGTTCTATCACCTCGCCGGGGCATTCATTGTTGCCTATTTTGCACGGACGCTGGTGCTGGCGTTTCCGCTGTCGATGCGCTCAACGCGTAACATCGCCACGGTCCATCTGCTGGCCTTTGCGCTTATTGCCGCGGCGGTCATCGCCATTCGGCTGCCGCTCGGGGTATTTTCGGCGCCTCAGTTGCTTCCTTACATAGCCGCGCAGATCTTCTGGTTCCTGTTTGACGCCGCGGTCAAAAAGACCATGCGTGCGCGGCGATCAGCCGGCGGCTGACGCTCGTCCGCTATGGGATGAACTGCCAGAGCATGCCGCGAAGGTAGCCGCCGGTGGAGCCACGGGGCCGGTGGGTGATCTTGGTCACGGTTTCCTGGCGCATCAGAAACACATAGCCAAGACCGTCATAGATCATCGCGTTGGCGTCGGCATCGAGCGTGCTGCGATCGGGCAGACCCAGATGATACACCAGTTCGGATTTGCTCGCGCCGGCTCCGACCCCGAAGACTGCCGGGCAGGCCATGAGATCCTTAGCGGCCAATTCGCAGCTCGCCGACGAAACGCTGTCGCCGACGAAATTGATTGTGTTGATCGTCCCGCCTTCTTCGTAAGTCCATCGCTGGTTGGCGGCGTCTGCGGTCTTGGGCGTGCCTTTGAGGTAGCGCACCGCGTCATGCGACGCGCCGAGCTCCACGCCGCCATAGCGTGCGACCTGCCGTTCCGCGCGGAGCAGGCCCACACCCAGGTAAACCGCCAGAACTAGGGACATTACCAGCAACAGGCGGCGATTGAGCCGCGCCGCTCGGGTGCGGCTGCTCGCAGTAGACTTGCGCCGCCGCCGTCGTTCGCCAACTGCGGCCATGCCGATTTCAAGTTCCTGTTCCACAACGCCTCCGCCTGCTTCCGACAGGTTAAGCCGCGTTGTCACTCCATCGGCCGGACCGGCGCAAGTAAAACCTTGCCGAGGCGGCAGTCCGGAACACGATTTTAAAGTGACTTCAGGAGTTTGGCTAACCCGTCGATATTTGACTGCCATGACGCTGCGGCGTTGTAACGGGCGAAATTCCCGGGTTTTGCGGGTTTTTCCGTGATCAGGCGTTGCAGGCCGGTGGTAATGGCGTCAACATCGTCGGGTTCGACGAACAGGCCAAGTCCATAAGCTATCACCGTTTCGCGCAACGGACCTTTGCCGCTTGAGGCGAGGACGGGTTTTTCCCACAAGACAGCCAGTTGCAGTACCCCGCTTTGCGACACGAACTCGCGCCGGTACGTCAGGGCGACTGCATCGGC
>JANLUV010000418.1:0-3488 GCA_031363685.1 Alphaproteobacteria bacterium
AGGCCGGAGACGCCGACCTCAATGTCCATGGCATCATAATAGGGCTCAAGATCCTCGTAGGAGATAGGCCAGTCGTCGGCGACCCCGTCCAGCGAACGGACCCGGAAGTCGGACGGCATGAAGCGCTGCCAATGGGCACCATAGATGATGGAGGTTCCGCCCACGGCGTTGTACATGAGTATGGGGACATCCGAGTTTGTGGTGTCGACCGGGTAGTCGCTTTCCAGATCACGCACGTTCGGGTTCGGATGCCAGCGCTTCTGGATCAAGAGTTCGAATTCCGGTCGGCCGCCCGGAAACGAACCGTGGTCGACCCGTTCGCCCTGCTCAAGGCAGACAACCGAAAATCCCGCGGCCGTGAGGTGGCGGGCCGCTATCAAGCCTGACACGCCGGCACCTACAATCAGGACATCCGCGATCTTGCCGGATGATGAACTCATGACGTTTCCTCCCGTCTTTCTGAGCCAGACTCCCGCAGCCAGCCCTCGGTTTCAGTCGAGAGAGCCCTCTCGCAACCTAAAAAAGAGCTTGCCTTAGCCTCAAACGAAGTGCAATAGTTTTTTGGAACTAAGTTCATATATGTGAACTATCGCCACGGCGCGCCCAGATTCGGCCGATTTCTCCCGCTGAAAAGAGGCGGGAGGAATCGGGGCAAATGACACTTCGGGGAGGAACAATTCGATGAAGATAGGAGTAGCCCTGCGGCTGATACCCGACTTGGGCGACGAGATTGCGTTCGACGACAGCCACACCGGCCTTGACCTTGACGCGACCGATCTGAAGCTCAATGAGTTCGACGACTACGCCTTGGAGGAGGCGATACTGCTCGCCGAAGCCACGGGGGCCGAAGTCATCGCTATGGCCGCGGCGTTTGACGGGGCTGACCGCATGCTGCGAACCGCTCTTGCCCGCGGCGCCCATCGGGCCGTCCGGATCGAGATCGACTCAGATTCGACGTCCTTGTCCGCACGCGCCCTTGCCCCCGCTTTCGCCGAAGCAGCCAAGGCGCTCGGGGTCGACCTGCTTATGACCGGTGTCCAGTCGGCAGATGACCTGCACGGACCCCTCACCGGGTATCTGGGTGCGGAACTGGACTGGCCGTTCGCCGGGGCGATTGCCGGGGTGCGGGTCGAGGAGAACAAGGCGATTGCGCGCCAGGAGTACAGCGGCGGCCGCGCGAGCGATCTGTCCCTGGCCTTTCCCGCAGTGCTTGGCATTCAAGCGCCGTCCCGACCGATGCGCTATGTTTCGGGGTCGCGAATGCGCGAGATGATGAAGGCACCGCTGGAAACGCTGCGGGCCACTGCCCCTGCCGTCCCGGTCATTGGGGTCGTCGCGCTGGCCGAACCACGCAGCCAGTCGAGGGCGCAGATGTTCGACGGAGATGCGACGGCCATCGCCCGTTCGATCCTTGGCGTCCTTGCCGACCGCGGCCACATTCAGGCTTGAAGGACAGTCCCATGCCAAACATCCTTGTTTGCCTCGAGAACGACGACGGCCAACTCTCCGAATCTTCCTTCGAACTGCTCGCGGTGGCGCGCGGCCTCGCCGACGCGCGGGGTGTTCAAGTGGAGGCGCTGGTGACCGGCCCCTTGGCACCTGGCACCCTTGCAACTCTGGGGGCGGCCGATGTCGTGCTTCACGTTGACCACGCCGTCCTTGCCGCCTACCTGCCCGAGGCGCAACTGCGCGTCGTGACCCAGGCCGTGCGCGAGCGCGACCCCGAAGCTGTGCTGATGTCCTACTCGACCTTCGGCATGGAGATGGGCCCGGCCGTCGCACGGCAGACCGGGCGCGAGGTCGTCAGCTATTGCCGCCGCGTCGAGGCACAGCCGGACGGATTCGCAGCGGTCAGCCTCCTTTTCGGCGGGCGACTCGAGGCCAGCAGCATTGTGCCAACGGGAACGATCTTCGCCCTGACTCCCGGCGCGGCCGATGCGACCGCCGGGCGCTGCGCCGGGTCGCCGGCCGTCAAGTCCCTGGCCCAGCCCCCGGACCTAACGGGCCTGCGCAGCGCCATCCTGAAACGCCACGTCCCCCAGCGAGGCAATGTGGACTTGACCAAGGCCGAAAGGATCGTGTGCGTCGGTCGTGGCATCGGCAGCAAGGAAAACCTAGCGGAGGCCGAAAGCTTTGCCGCGCTGATCGGCGCCGAGATCGCGGGAAGTCGGCCCGTCATCGACAGCGGCTGGCTTCCCCGGGAACGCCAGGTTGGCAAGTCTGGCTCGCGGGTGGCCCCCAAACTCTACATCGCGCTGGGGGTTTCGGGCGCGCCAGAGCACCTTGAAGGCATGAGCAAGTCGGACTGCATCATAGCCATCAACAGTGACCCGGCCGCAGCCATCTTTGACTCGGCCCATTACGGTGCCTCGGCAGACATGTTTGAGGTCTTGGCCGAACTGGTCGATGCGCTCGAGTCAGGAGGCTGACCGTGCCCTATCACACACCGGTTCTCTGGCTGCTCACCCTCGCGGCGCTCGCGACTTTCGCCTGGCGCATGACTCAGCTAATGCGGCCAATACTGAGAGCGCCCGCCGATCCGCGTCGCGACCGGCCGCTTGAGCGGCTGCGCGGGGTGGTGGAGGCGGTAGGCTTCCATCGCCGCCTACTTCAGTTCCGCCTATCGGGTGCCTTGCATCTGCTGATCTTCAGCGGCTTCCTTGTCCTGTTCACCGCGATCATCGAGGCATTCGGTTCGGTCCTGATCCCTGGCTTCAGCCTTGCTGCGGTAGGCGGAAACAGTTGGATCGCCCTCCTGCAGGAAATCTTTGCGGTGGTCCTCATGGCTGGGTTGGGCCTCGCAGTCTGGCACCGGTTCGTGCTCAAGCCCGCGAGGTTCCAGGGTTCAAATCAGGGCGACGCGGTTGTCATCTATTCGCTGGTCGCCGCCGTCGTCACCACGATGCTGTTGGAGTTTGCGACCTCGGTCGCTGCGGGTGGTGACCCCTCGGAGACGTGGCGTCCTGTCAGCAGCGCCGTGGCGGCCCTGCTGATCGCCGCCGGGCTTACCGCCGAAGGTGCCGCCCGCTGGACCGAGGCCTTCTACTGGCTCCATGTCTTCGCGATTCTGGGTTTCCTGATCTATATTCCGGGCTCCAAGCACCGGCACATGTTCCTGGCCGCGCCGAACGTCTACATGCGTGACCTCGGCCCCAAGGGGGTTCTGCCCGCGCCCCCGGACTCGCGCGGAAAGACCGGCGTTTCCGCCATTGGCGAGTTTACCGCCAAGCACCTTTTCGACACGCTGAGCTGCACCGAATGCGGCCGCTGCCAGTCCGTGTGCCCTGCATTTGCGGCCGGCCTGCCGCTCAGCCCCAAGACGCTAATCATGGATCTGCGGGACGCGATGATCGATAGCGGACTTGGGCGGCCCGAGCTTCCCCTCATCGGCGGAGTAATCAGCGAGGACGCGCTCAGCGCCTGCACCACCTGCGGTGCTTGCATGGAGGTTTGCCCGGTCCACATCGAGCACGTCCCCAAGATCGTCG
>JANLUV010000464.1:0-6189 GCA_031363685.1 Alphaproteobacteria bacterium
TGCCCGGACCGGAGGCCGATCTCGCCGAAATCGCCCGGCGCCACTTCGGACATGTCATCATCCACGATGAGGGTTTCCACATGCAGCGTCGGCCGCCCGGCCGAGCCGAGGCGATCTGCATGCTCCTCGGGGAACAGGATAGTGGCGACCGGTGCGATTTCGGTCTGCCCATACAGGTTCCACAGGCGCAGGCGCGGCAGCTTGTCGCGCAGTTCGCGCAAGACTTCGACCGGCATGATCGAGGCACCGTAATACCCCTTGGTCAGGTTCGAGAGATCGCGTTGCACGAAATCCGGCGCGCGCAGCAGGGCAATCCACACCGTTGGCGGCGCGAAGAACGACGTTACCTGGTGCGCCGCGAGCAGGGTCAGGATGTTGTCCGCCGTCGGCGTGCCGGTCACCACGTTCACCGCCCCGACCTGCAGCGCCGGGCCGATCATCGCGTCACGCTGGGCGCAGTGAAACAGCGGCATCGCGTGCAGCGCTACGGTGCCCGGCGTCCATTCGCAGTCGATGATACAGCTCTGGTATTCCCACAGCACGCTGTCGTGCGAAAGCATCGCGCCCGTCGGCCTGCGCCACCGCGATCGTGGTCAGGTCGGCGAACAGCACCCGCGCGCCCGAGTAATCGAGGATGTACGCCACGTCTTCGGCGGTGAGCATGAAGTTGATCGGGACCAGCACCGCATCCGCGCGGGCAATCGCAAAACGCAGCGCCATGAACGCGTGGCTGTTGCACGGTGCCGGCCCCAGCCGGGTCGACAACCGCGGGGTGCGCCCAGTCGAAGTTCCTACAGCACCTCTAACAGCCCGGCAGCGCCCATCCCGCCGCCCACGCACATGGTGATCACGACATAGCGCACGCCCCGGCGCTTGCCTTCGATCAGGGCATGGCCGACCATCCGCGCGCCTGACATGCCATAGGGGTGGCCGATCGAAATCGCCCCGCCGTTGACGTTGAGCTGGTTGTCGGGAATGCCGAGTATGTCGCGGCAATACACGACCTGCACCGCAAACGCCTCGTTCAGTTCCCACAGGCCGATGTCGTCCATCGTCAGCCCGTGCGCCTTCAGCAGCTTAGGCACGGCGAACACCGGGCCGATGCCCATTTCGTCGGGTTCGGTCCCGGCCATGGCGATGCCGACATAGCGGCCCAGCGGCTGGAGCCCGCGCGCGGCGGCGACCGATGCTTCCATCACCACGCAGGCCGATGCGCCGTCCGACAGCTGGCTGGCATTGCCGGCCGTGATCACCCCGCTCGGGCCCATCACCGGCTGCAGTGCCTGCAACCCTTCCAGCCTGGTGTCGGCACGATTGCCCTCGTCCTTGGTGAGCGTAACGTCGTTCAGGGCAACTGCGCCGGTTTCCTTGTTCTTGACGCTCATCTGGGCCGAGACAGGAATGATTTCAGCGTCGAACCGCCCGGCGGACTGCGCCGCCGCAGTGCGCTGCTGCGATTGTAACGCATAGGCGTCCTGCCGGTCCCGCCCGATCCCATAGCGGCTGGCAACGACTTCGGCGGTCTGCAGCATCGGCATGTAGGCCGACGGAACCATCGCCATCAGTTCCGGGTCCGGATCGACCCGCAGTGCCATCGTCTGCACCAGCGAGACCGATTCCACGCCGCCAGCCACGCACACGTCCATCCTGTCGACAATCACCTGCTTGGCGGCGATGGCGATCGCCATCAGACCCGATGCGCATTGGCGGTCGATCGATTGCGCCGAAACGGTCACCGGCAGCCCGGCGCGCAGCGCGGCGTTGCGGGCGATCGTATATTGCGAGCCCTGCTGCAGCGCGGCCCCGATGATGACGTCCTCGATTTCGGCCGGATCGACGCCCGACCGCTCGACTGCGGCGCGGATCGCATGGGCCGCAAGGGTGGGGGCAGGGGTGGCATTGAACGCGCCGCGATAGGCGCGGCCGATCGGGGTGCGGGCGGTCGAAACGATTACGGCATCACGCATGGGTCAGGCCTTTGCAAGCGGGTAGCGGCGGGCGCTACGTCAGGGGATAAAGGAGGTAGCTATTGACGTTCAGCGATCAAGGATGGCGACGGCGCGGGTCCACCCGGCCGAAGCAGCGCGAATCTTCATGGGGAAACACGAAATCGTGAAGCCGGTGGGCGGCAGGACTTCGAGGTTGTGCAGCTTTTCGAGGTGGCAATAGCCGATGTCGCGCCCCGCCTTGTGACCTTCCCAGATCAGGCTGGCGTCGCCGGTGGCCTCGTAGCGTTCGCGGGTGTGGACGAACGGCGCGTCCCAGCTCCACCCGTCGGTTCCGGTCAGCCGGACGCCGCGTTCAAGCAGGTACATGGTGGCTTCATGGCCCATCCCGCAACCGGCGGTAACATAATCGTCCTGGCCATAGCGCAGGCCCGCCGACGTGTTGATGACGACGATTTCCAGGGGCGATAGCGTGTGGCCGATCCGGGTGAGTTCGGCCTCCACGTCGCTTGCGGTGACGACATAACCATCCGGGAAATGGCGAAAATCAAGTTTGACGCCCGGCTGGAAACACCAGTCCAGCGAAACTTCGTCGATCGTGATCGCGCGTTCGCCGCCGTTCATCGTCGAGGCGAAATGGTACGGCGCATCAAGGTGGGTGCCGTTATGCGTGATCAGTTCGACCCGCTCGATCGCCCAGGCTTCTCCGTCGGGCAGGTCGGAGGCCTTCAGCCCGGGGAAGAACTGGACCAGTTCGGGGACCGACGTCTTGTGATCGATGTAGTGGATCTTCGGCCGATAGGGCGGCGGGTCCGACACCACGTCGTTTTCAAGGTAGATTGACAGGTCGATGATGGTTCGTGCCATTCCTAGAACTCCACCCGGTCGCCGCCCTTGAGGCCGAGCATTTCGCGTGCTTCGGCAGGGGTGGCAGGTTCATGGCCCATTTCGCGCAAAATTCGAACGATCTTCTCGACCTGCTGGGCATTGGATATCGCCAGCACGCCGCGTTCGATGAACAGGCTGTCTTCCAGCCCTACGCGGACATGGCCGCCGAGCAGGGCGGCCTGCGTCAGGAACGGCATCTGGTGCCGGCCGGCCGCCAGCACCGACCACTGGAAACTGTCCCGCCCGAACAGCCGGTCCGCCGTAGCCTTCATGAACATCAGGTTTTCAAGATCGGGACCGACGCCGCCCAGGATGCCGAAGATCATCTGGATGAAGAACGGCGGCTTCACCAACCCGCGATCGACGAAATGGGCCAGATTGTAGAGATGGCTCAGGTCATAGCATTCGTGTTCGAACCGGGTGCCCGCATCGCCCAGGCTTTGCATGATATAGGCGATGTCGCGGAACGTATTGCGGAAGATGTAGTCGTCCGAATTGACCACATAGTCCTTCTCCCATTCATGCTTCCACCGATCGATCCGCGCGGCCACCGGGAAGAAGGCGAAGTTCATGCTGCCCATGTTGAGCGAACACATTTCCGGCTGAAACGCCACGGCCGCCTTCAGCCGTTCCTGCACCGGCATCGTCGCGGAACCGCCGGTGGTGATGTTGACCACGGCATCGGTACGCTGGCGGATGACCGACAGGAACTGGGCATAGACCGCCGGATCGCCGGTCGGCGCGCCGGTAACCGGATCGCGGGCGTGGAGGTGCAGGATGGCAGCTCCGGCCTCGGCGGCGGCGATCGACTGGTCGGCGATTTCCTGCGGGGTGACCGGCAGCGCATCGGACATCGTCGGAGTGTGAGCCCCGCCGGTGACCGCACATGTGATGATGATCTTGCTCACGCTGTCCTCGCTCTCAAAACCGCGCCGCGCCAAGCAGCGCGCGGTGCAGGCCAAGCCGATCGGCCGATACCTGCACGTGCGAAACGGCCCCGCGTTCGTCCAGGGTCATCATTCCGGCGATCAGCAGCGTCGCCGGCTGGCCGATCACCGCAGGATCGATATCCGCGAACCCGCCAGCATAAGTGCCGTGGCAGGCGACGTGAAAGGCGGCGCGGTTTCCGGCGGTGAACAGCGTGTTGATGGTGAGCCCGGCGGGCACGATCAGTTGCCCGAACGCAGGTCCATCGGAACATATCTCCGCAACATTCTGCCGCCCGAGCAGCGCGCCCGGGCCAGCGAGCCAGCGCCGCGCCGCGATTTCGGTAGCAGCGTCCGGGGGCAGCACCGGCTGGTCCCACGGCGCCTGCTGCGGGGGCAGGATGTGGTCGCACACGCCGGTCTTCAACTGCCGCTTGCGCGCGAAATAGTCTTCCTCGGCCCAGCCATGGCGCAGGCGCCCGCCGCTGGTGCGGAACAGCGTGATCCCACCCCACGCCGCCGCGCAGCCGGGATGCCGGTTCGAAACGCCATGCTCGGTAAAGCGCATCGCCATCGCGTCCTCGCCCAGGATGACGTCGTGAACCGTCAAGCACAGACCCGGAAACTGCTCCAGCTGGGCCAGCGTGGCAGGCAGGTAGGATGCATCCCGGCCATCCAACAGATGCCCGCCGATCGACAGGCAATAGGCGGGGTCCATCACCCATTCGGCGGCTGCGGGATTGTGCGCGGTCAGGAACTCGATTGCAAACCCGCGCAGCAGGCGGGCGGCCGGGCTGATGGTGCTGGCGGTCATTGCTTGCGCCTCATCGGCCGGCTTGGGCAGGAGCGCTGCTCGTCCGTTCCCGGTCCAGCAGACGCAGGTCGCGCTTCAGCAGCTTGCCCGATGCGTTGCGCGGCAGGGCCGGGACGAACACCGCCGAAGTCGGACATTTGTAGTGCGCAAGTTGGTCAGTCGCGTTAATCCGCCGCGAGCTAATTCCTGGCGGAGTGGTCGGAACCATGAACAGCGACAGCTCAACACGCCTTTCCACGAGGGACGAACAGAACATCGGTTCACCGGACATCTCGGGTATCCCTCTTGTGTACAAATTCACGCAGGCCAGGCAAAAAAGCCCTGGCCCGATTTCGCGCCCAGCTTTCCTTCTTCGACCATGCGAATGAGTAGCGCGGGTGGTGCAAACCGGTCGCCATGCGCGGCTTCCAGCGTGCGGGCGATATCCAGCCGGACATCGAGTCCGACGATATCGCTGAGGCGGAGCGGACCCACCGGATGGCGATAGGCCAGCACCGCCGCACGATCGATATCCTCGGCGCTGGCGACGCCGCTTTCGAGCATGCGCATCGCTTCGAGCGAGGCGATCAGGTCCAGCCGGCTGGTCGCAAAGCCCGGCACATTGCGCACCGTCAGCGATTCCTTGCCCAGCCGGGCCACGAACGCGCGGGCCAGTTCCAGCGTTGCCGGGGACGTCTCGGCGCCCTGGACCAGTTCGACCAGCTTGATCGACCACACCGGGTTGAAGAAATGCATCCCCAGGAAGGTTTGCGGATCGGGCACGGCCTCGGCCAGCCGGTCGATCGACAGCGCACTGGTGTTGCTGGCAAGAATGCGCGGCGCGCGCGCGGCAGCGCGGGCCAGCACGTCCAGCTTCAGGTCCGGCCGCTCGGGGACGGATTCGACGATCAGATCAAGCGCCTCGGGCAGGGCCTCGATCGATCCCACGCGGGTAATGCGGGCGATCAGCGCCGCACCTTGCGCGTCATCCAGCTTGCCGCGCCCGATGGCCGAGGCGACCGCATCGCGGATGGTCTGCTGCAGGGTCCCGACCCGGCGGTCGTCCGGTTCGACCAGCAGCACCTGATAGCCGGCCTGCGCCGCGACATAGGCGATGCCGACGCCCATCGTGCCGCCGCCCAATACCGCCATCCGATCCGTCATGGCCCGTTCCTGTTCCGATGTATTGCCCACGCCCACCGCCCTACTTGCCGCGCCACACGGGTGGACGCTTTTCCGCAAAGGCTTTCGCCCCTTCGAGTGCGTCCTCCGAACCGATCACCGCTTCGGCCAGCGGGCGCTGGCGATCCCAGATGCCGTCCATTGGCCAATCGGCGGATTCGGCGACAAGGCGCTTGGTCATCGTTACCGACAGCGGCGCATTGGCCGCGATCTGGCCAGCCAGGCGCAGCGCCTCGGCCAGCGCGCCGCCTGGCGGTGTCAGCCGGTTCACCATGCCCCACTGGTGCGCCACCGGGGCAGAAAACCGCTCGCCGGTCAGGGCATATTCCAGCGCGATTGCAGCCGGAATGCGCCGGGGCAGGCGGATCAGTCCGCCCGATCCGGCGACCAGGCCGCGAGTGGCTTCGGGCAGGCCGAACCAGGCATCCTCGGCTGCCACGATCAGGTCGCAGGC
>JANLUV010000465.1:0-7333 GCA_031363685.1 Alphaproteobacteria bacterium
GTGGAATTTCCCGGTCACGCTGGCGCTGAACAAGATCGCCCCGGCCATGGCCGCAGGCTGCACCGTGGTGATCAAGCCGTCGCCGGGCACTGTGCTTGACAGCTACCTGCTGGCCGAAGCCGCCGAGGAAGCCGGTGTGCCGGCCGGTGTTCTGAACTGGGTTCCGGCCGATCGCGCCGCCGGCGCGCACCTCGTCAGCCATCCTGGCGTGGACAAGGTTGCGTTCACCGGTTCGACGGCAGCCGGCCGCTTGATCGCGCGGACCTGCGGCGAACTGCTGCGTCCGGTCACGCTCGAACTCGGCGGCAAGTCGGCCGCGATCCTGCTGGAAGATGCCGATATCGGCGTCTTCCTGGCAGGCGTGCCCACCGCATCCATGCTCAACAACGGCCAGGCCTGCTACAACGGCACCCGCATCCTCGCGCCGAAAAGCCGGTACGGCGAAGTGGTCGAGGCGCTGGCCGGTTTCGCAAAATCACTGACGATCGGCGACGCGCTTGATCCGAATACGCACATCGGCCCGATGGCTTCGTCCGCGCACCGCGACAAGGTCGAAAGCTACATCGCGCTGGGCAAGCAGGAAGGCCGGCTGGTTGCCGGGGGTGGCCGCCCGCAGGATACCAACCGCGGCTGGTTCATCGAACCGACGGTCTTCGCCGATGTCGATAACGCCTCGCGCATCGCGCAGGAGGAAATCTTCGGCCCGGTCCTGGCGGTCATTCCCTACGAGGGCGAGGACGAAGCGCTGCGCATCGCCAACG
Source organism: Alphaproteobacteria bacterium (assembly GCA_031363685.1). Lineage (GTDB taxonomy): Bacteria > Pseudomonadota > Alphaproteobacteria > Sphingomonadales > Sphingomonadaceae > Novosphingobium. Next base: position 762 of record JANLUV010000465.1, read on the forward strand.
ATAGTGAATTCGGGCTTGGCGGATCGGTGTGGAGCGCGGATAGCGCTCACGCGACGGACGTCGCGCGCAAGGTCCAGTCGGGGACGGTCGGGGTCAACGGCTACATGCCGTCACTCGGCGCCCCGTTCGGCGGGATCAAGGCAAGCGGGCTCGGCCGCGAATTCGGACCTGAAGCAATTTCGGCATATCAGAACACCAAATCTATCTATATCATGGCTTAAGCGGGAGAATTACGGTGGCGACGGACGGTGAACTTACGGAAGGCAGCCGTCCGGCGCCCCCAGTTTGCACCAATTTCACGGTCAACGCGCAGCGCTACAACCTGCGCGATTATGGCGGCTATGCCACCCGCTCGGGTGGCCGGCTGCGCAGCGGCGCGCTGTTCCGCTCGGGTCAGCTCGATTCGGCGGGCGCGCCAGAGGCCGGGCTGCTCCAGCGTCTCGGCGTCGGCGCGATCATCGATCTGCGCGGCCCGGCGGAACTGGGCGACGGTGTCTCCCCCGCGTTCGACGGGTTCGCCGGGCAGATCCTGTTCGCCACGGCCGAGGACAATCTCGTGCCCCATTCAATGGAACACCTGATCGGCGTCCAGTCGTCTGACGAGGTCGCCGCGCAGATGAACCGGGTCTATCGCAAACTGCCCTACAGCGGCCGCTTCCGCGAGGCGCTGACCAACTATCTGGACGCGCTCGGTGGGTTGGCGGCAGAGGCGGGTCCGGCCACGTTGATCCATTGCTTCGCCGGCAAGGATCGCACCGGCATCGCGGTCGGCCTGTTTCACCACGCGGCAGGCGTGCACCGTGATGATATCTTCGCCGATTACATGGCAACCAACGACATGGGCGAAGAACGGATCGCGCTCGGTCTGCCGAACCTCAGTCGCCGCGCTGGTGGCCGGGCCGAGGAATGGGTGCTGCGCGAGGTGATGGCGGTGCGCGCGGAGTATCTCGCCACGATGTTCGGCGCGGTAACGGCCCGCAGCGGCGATCCGCTGACCTATCTGGCCGAAGCCACTGGGCGCACCCCCGCCGAAGTGACCGCGATCGCCGAACGCTGGCTCCACTGACCGGACAACGCCGGCCTCGCTCAAGGCGAGACCGGCGGGTCACCCCGTTACCGGGCTGCGTTCGTCAGACGGCGTTGGCGGCGCCGAGCGGCTGATCGTCGAACCAGTCGGGCCAGCCGGCGCGGCGGTTCTGCTCGCGGGCGATGGCTCGTTCTTCCGGCGTCGCCACTTCGTTGTCCCACCGCTTCAGCGCGGGCATGATGACGCCGTGGGTCCACAGCGGCGGGATCAGTGCCGAGAAGAAGCACACGAACACCGACGGCATCGGGATCCACTTGAGATCGGGCTTGAGCTCGTGGAACGCCAGATAGCTGTTGGTGTGGTGATCGGCATGGTTGGTGATCTCGAAGCCGAGAATGCGCGACAGCGGCTTGAGGTGGTTCCACACATGCCGGCGATCGATCTGCCCGCCATCCACGCGGATCAGGCCGTAGTGCTGGAAGTAATTGAAGCTTTCGATCCAGAACCGTGCGCCGGTCATCCCGGCCAGGCACACTGCCACCGCCGTCCAGCCGCCGATCGCGAACACGATCGACTGGAAGATCAGCTGCGCCAGGATCGCCTTGTAAATGCGGTGCCCGATGCTCCAGCGGCCCTTGCCCTGCTTTTCCAGGTTGTCGCTTTCCGAACGCCATGCCTCGGCGGTCGAGACGAACACCGCCTTGGGCGTGAACGCATAGAGGCTGGTGCCGCGCGGCGCGGTATCGCCGTCCTTGGTGGTGGCGACGTGGATGTGATGGCCGACCACATGGGCAATCTCGCGCGTGCAGTCGAGATAGCAGATCTGGCAATAGCGCCCGACGAACCGGCGCAGCTTGCCGCGCTGGTGGTACAGTTCATGCGTTGCCGGAACGAGCGGGATCACGCTCAGCCACGCGCACGATGCGATCACGCCGAAATACTGCCACGCGGGCGCACCGGGGTTACGCACTACCCAGAAGGCGGCGGCGATGTAGATCACCGGGCCGAGCAGCGAGGACAGCCACGCCGGAATGTCGGCCAGTTCCTTGTGAGGCATGCGGCGCTGAGCAAAGTCGTTCGGCAGCATCGAATCGATCAGGCCGAACGCCGGCAGACTGGCGATCCCGACGAACACCCACGGTCCGCCAACGACAAAGCTGGCGATCACCGCAAGTTGCAGCAACGCGCCGAGATAATAGCGAGCGTAGTCCATCTTCTCCCTCCGTTCGCACTGAACGGCGAATTTTCACGTGTTATATATACGCAAAAATGCCGCGTGACAAGGGCAACATCCAAATTGTCCGAAATTCTGTCGCAAAAAAGTTCCGCCGGGCGCAGACAAGCGTGCGCCAACGCATTATGGCGCTTCGCGTATGAAGATGCGCGATCTCGAAACCAGGACCGGGGTCAATCGCGAGACCATCCGGGTCTACTTCCGCGAAGGTCTGCTGCCGGACCCGAGCCGTCCGGCCCGCAACGTCGCCGATTACGGTGAGGAACACGTTCGCGCGATCCTTGCGGTGCGCAAGCTGCAGCGCGAATCGCGGATGACCCTGCCGCAGATCAAGTCGATGTTGCGCGGCGAGGAAACCAGCCGGCAGGTCGGTGCATCGGCGCTCACCCATCTTGAGGAACTGGTCGCCTCGCGCGTCGGCGTCGCGCGCGGGCTGGTCACGGTCAACAGTCTGCTGCCGCAAAACCCCAAGGCCCGCGCCGACGCGCTGGTGCTAGACCGGCTCGGGATTATCGAGCTGGTCAAGACCCGCCGGGGCCTTGCGCTCAGCGTCACCGATGTCAGCCTGCTCAACATCTGGTCGCAGATGCGCACGGTCGGGTTCGATGAAGATCACGGCTTCCCGCCGGAAATCCTCGATTACTATGTCGATGCCGCGAATTATGTCGCCGGCAAGGAAGCCCAGCTGTTCCTCGACAATGTCGAAGGCCAGATGACCGAGGAAGACGCTGCGGCAATGCTTGAATTCGCGCTGCCGGCAATGCTCAATTTCTTCGGGATCATCCGCCAGAAGGCGTTCCTGCGCTTCATCGGCGATCGCACCAAGCAGGGCGTCGATATCGCGGTGGCCAAGCCCGGTGAAAGTGCTGAAGCGGCCTAACCCGCGCCCAGCCGCGTCAGCCGCTCGGCGATCCAGTCTTCCTCGATCTGTTCGGTCACCGTATCGACATCGGCCCAGAACCGGCGGATCGCACCGCCCGAAACCAGCGACGCGCCCGACCGTACCGTTTTCACCGCTTCCGCGCGCGTCCACCCGGCGCGTTCCAGTTGCTCGGCCCAGGCGCGGTAGATCGGGGTGCGCAGCACCGCGACCGTCTGGCGTACCGCCCGGCCGAGATCGGGATCGCGCATCGCCTCCATCGTAATCCCCATCGCCACCCAGAACCGGTCGCTGAAGAAAAACCCGCGCAGTTCGGCCAGCAGCGCCCGCAGCAGCGGCTCCGGCGTGCGCGCCTTGGTGTCGAGCCACACTGCGCTGTCCACCCGGGCCAGTTCCAGCGCCTGCTCGATCGCGGCAACGATCAGCGCGTTCTTGTCGGGAAAGTGATGCAGCAGGGCACCCGGGGAAACCCCCGCCGCCGTCGCCACTGATCGCATCGTCAGCGCCGAAAGTCCGCCCGCAGCAATCGTAGCGTAAGCGCCTGCGGCCAGCCGTGCCCGCGTCGCTTCGCTGCGCTCTGCCTGAGTGCGGCGGGCGGGCGGGCGCGGCGGCGATTTGGTCTGGGTTTCAGCCATCGGTCTCGCGCAGGATGTCCCCATAAGCGTCGCGGATTGCGCGCTTGGCGATCTTGCCGGTAGCGGTCATCGGCACCGGCGCAAAGATGATCCGGTCGGGCATCCACCACTTCGCGATGCGCGGGGCCAGCCACGCGGCCACGTCGGCCTCGGTCAGCGCCGCGCCGGCCAGCGGTTCGATCACCAGGATCGGGCGTTCTTCCCACTTGGGATGATAGACCCCGGCCACCGCCGCAATCTTTACGCCCGGGCAACCCGCCGCGATATTCTCGATATCGATCGAACTGATCCACTCCCCGCCGGATTTGATCACGTCCTTCTTGCGGTCGGTGATGCGCATGAAGCCCAGCTGGTCGATTGTGGCGATATCGCCGGTGTCGAACCACCCGTCGGCATTCAGCGCGCTTGTGTCCGCCTTGTAATAGCGTTCGAGCACCCACGGTCCGCGCACCATGAACGATCCGGACGTTTCGCCGTCGTGCGGCAACGGATTGCCTTCCTCGTCGACGATCGCGATTTCGATCCCGAACAGCATCCGCCCCTGCCGGGTCCAGATCTGCTCCAGTTCCTCCTCCTCGCCCAGCGCCGCCAGCGCCGGGGTGGACGTGGCAACCACGCCCAGCGGGCTGGTCTCGGTCATGCCCCACATCTGCTGGACCCGCACGCCCAGCCGGTGGAACACCGCCGCCATGTCGCGCGGCACGGCAGAACCCGCGATGAACACGCGTTGCAGGGTTCCGGGGCTGCCACCGGTTTTCGCCAGATGATCCAGATACATCGTCCAGATTGTCGGCACACCGCCGGTGAAGGTCACGCCCTCGGTCGAAACCAGTTCATCCAGCGAGGCGCCGTCCAGCTTGTCACATGGCAGCACCCACTTCACCCCGTTGATCGCCCCTGCAAACGGCAATCCCCAGGCGGTGGCGTGGTACAGCGACTGGCACGGCATCACCACGTCGAACGCGGAAAGGCCCATGCCGCCATACAGCCCGCCGGCCAGTGCGTGCAGCACGGTCGAACGGTGCGAATAGAGCACCCCCTTGGGATCGCCGGTGGTCCCCGAAGTATAGCACAGGAACGCGCCCGCGTTCTCGTCGAAGCGCGGCCATGGGTAAGTTTCGGGGTGACCGGCAAGCGCATCGTCATAGCCGGCATAGCCGTCCGGCGTGCGCTCGGCGTCGGCCAGCAGCACGAACTGCTTAACGCCGGTCAGGCGGCCCCGGATGCGCTCCACGATCGGGGCCATGTTGCGATCGAACAGCAGCAGCCGGCTGCCGGCGTGGTTGATCGTATAGACCAGATGCTCGTCCGGCAGGCGCGGGTTGGCGGTGTGCAGCACTGCGCCAACGCCCGGCACGGCGAAGAACAGCTCGAAGTGGCGGTGGTTGTTCCACGCCAGCGAACTGACCACGTCGCCCGCGCCGATCCCGCGCGCGCCCAGCATGTGCGCTGCCTGCGCCACCCGGGCAAAACAGCGCGCATAGTCATAGCGCCAGATCGGCTCGTCGATATTGCGCGAGATGATCTCCCGCGTCGGGTGGGCCGTGGCGGCAAAGCGGATGATATCGATGATCGCCAGCTCCTGACGCTGCATCAATCCCGGCAGCGGAGCGCTCGCGGCAACACCGTCTGCAGCCATCACGCACCCGCCTTGAGGAACGGCGTGACCAGTTCGATGAACCGCTCGCGCCGTTCGATCTGGGTCCAGTGGCCGCAGTGGCCGAACAAGTGCAGTTCGCTGTTCGGGATCAGCTTGTGGAACTGCACCGAACAGTCGAACGGCACGATCACGTCTTCGCGGCCGTGGACGATCAGGGTCGGGTGCGGCATCGCTTTCAGCAGTTCCGGATCGGTTGCCAGTTCGTCCAGCCAACGCTGCTGCGGGGCGGGAAACAGGCTGGAGAACGCCTCCTGCGCGCCGGGCCGGATGCTTGCCTCGTACCGCGAGCGGACGATCTCTTCCTTGACCAGCCCGGAATCGAACGCGAAGGTATTCATCAGATCACGCATCGCATCCAGCGACGGCTGGTAGCCCCAGACCTTTTCCAGCCCCTCGGTCATCGGGAACTGCATCCCGGCCGCGCCCATCAGCACCGCGCGGTTAACCCGCTCGGGATGGCGCGTCGCGATCGCCAGCGTCAGCGCGCCGCCATAGGAGTTGCCGATGAAGTGCGCCTTGGCGATCCCCAGCGCGTCCATGAAGCCGATCAGGTGATCGACCCAGCGGTCCATCGAGAAGCCGTGGATGTCGGCGGGAAAATCGGTGTAGCCGAAGCCCAGCGTATCGGGCGCATAGCACCGGAAATGCTTTGAAAAGTCGGGAATTACGCCGCGCCAGTTGGCATAAGCGGTGACGCCCGGGCCAGACCCGTGGAGCAGGATCAGCGGATCGCCGTCGCCCGCCACGATGTAATTGGTGCCGATGCCGGCAACGTCGATGCGTTCGCCGATTTCCGGGTTGGTGGTCATGGTATCTCCCTTTTATGCTTGAATTTCCGCGTCATGCCGCAGCTTACAACATCGTCGCGCCGCCGTTGACGCTGATCACCTGTCCAGTCACAAAGCTGGCCTCGGGGCTGGCCAGATAGGCCACCATCGACGATATTTCCGCCTCGGTGGCCGGCCGCCCCATCGGGATCACGTCGGTCGCGGTCTGGACCAGACCGACACCACCCGCATCCAACGCGGCAATCCACAACCGGGGGGCGTCAGGTGCGCGAAAGAAAACCGAGGTCGCGTTGCGCCAGTTGTCGGGGTACGAGCCATCAAACCGCGCCGGGTCGGGGAAGGGCAACC
>JANLUV010000469.1:0-3814 GCA_031363685.1 Alphaproteobacteria bacterium
GGACGATCGACCACGTTGACCAGCAGCCCGGCGCAGCGCGCGCGGATCGCGTCGGCCTCGGCCGCACCCGCATCGGCATGGGCGATGAAGGCCAGCCGGGCGCCCCGGTCGATCCCGTCCTGCAATTCGATGATGACCTGCCCGCCGGCGCGTTCGACCAGCCGGCGCTTGGCCTCGGCCGCGTCCCCCGCGCCCAGCACGATCACCGGCTGGCCGGCAATGCGGTGATAGAGCGGGAGGGTCTGCATGGCCGGGAGAACTAGGCCAGCCAGTCCGGCACGCGCTCTGCCGCGAGGATCGCGGCGGGATCGATCCTGTCGGCCACGATCGCCCACTTGTCGCCATCGACCATCACTTCGGGCACCAGTGCGCGGGAATTATAGGTGTTGGCCATCGTTGCGCCATAGGCCCCGGCAGTGCGGAATACCGCCAGGTCGCCCGGCCCCACCGCGTCGATCGCGCGGCCCATCGCGAAAGTGTCCGAGCTTTCGCAGATCGGCCCGACGATATTGGCGATCATCGTCGCGCCATTGGGCTCGACCGCAACGAAATCGTGCCACGCATCGTACAGCGCCGGACGGGCCAGATCGTTCATCGCCGCATCGACGATCACAAACGGCGCCGCCACGCCCGGCTTGACCCGGATCACGCGGGTAATCAGCACGCCCGAATTGCCGGCGATCACCCGGCCCGGCTCGAACATCAGCGTCACGTCCCATGTCGCGGTGACCCGGACGACCATCGCCCCGTATTCCGCCGGGCTCGGGAATACCTCGCCCGCCTTGTATGGCACCCCCACCCCGCCGCCGAGGTCCATGTGGGTAACCGCATCGCCCTGCGCGCGAATGCTGCGCATCAGCTCGCCCATGCGGACGAACGCGGCTTCCAGCGGGGCCAGACTGGCAAGCTGGCTGCCGATGTGGACAGCCAGGCCGCGCATTGCCAGACCCGGGAGCACCGCCAGGCGGCCATAGATCCCGGCGGCGCGATCATAGGGCACGCCGAACTTGTTCTCCGCCTTGCCGGTCGAGATCTTGCCGTGGGTGCCCGCGTCCACATCGGGATTGACGCGCAGCGCGGCGCGGGCGGTGAAACCGTGCGCGGCGGCCAGCAATGCCAGTTCGACGCCTTCTTCCTCGCTTTCCAGGTTGAACTGGCCGATTCCGGCCTCAAGCCCGCGCAATAGCTCGGCACCGGTCTTGCCGACGCCGGAAAAGACGATGCCGTCGGCCGGCATCCCGGCAGCCAGCGCGCGGTCCAGCTCGCCGCCCGAGACGACGTCCGCGCCGAACCCCTCGCGTGCGAGCAAGCGCAGCACGGCAAGGTTCGGGTTGGACTTCACCGCGAAGGCGACATGCTTGTTCGGCAGCGCGGCCAGCGCGGCGTTGAACACGCGGGCATGGCGCGTCAGCGTGGCGCGCGAATAAACGTAAACCGGGGTGCCGACCGCATCGGCAATCGCGGTGAGCGGCACGTCCTCGGCATGGATGACGCCGCTGCGGAGTTCGAAATGGTCCATGGATCTTCTGTTCTGTGATTAGTGTTCGGGCGGCAGGTCGAACGGATCGTCCTTGCGGTTTTCCGATTTCTGGCGAAGTTCAACGCTGCGCAGCGGCGAGGCCTGCGGATCGGGTTCAAGCAGGTTGCCGGCGCTTGGCCGATCTCCCCGTCCGAACGGCGCGACCGGAAGATCGTGCCCGGCGCGGGGCTTAAGCTCCGCCGTCTGGCCGCAGCCATGCAGCGCGGCAAGCACCAGCAGAAGGGTAGCAGTCTTGCGCATATCCGTTGACCTTTCCCGCCCTGCTCAAGCCAGACGCAGCGCGCTGCGCGCCTGGGCCACGCGCTTCCTTACCTCGGCTGGCGCGGTTCCGCCATGGCTGGCGCGCGCCGCCACCGACGCCTCGACCGACAGTGCCGCATAGACGCGGTCATCGATCCGCGGATCGATCGCCGTCAGATCCGCCAGCGCCAACTGGTCGAGCGCGATGCCCCGGCTTTCAGCCAGCTTTACCGCGGCGCCGGTGATGTGGTGCGCCTCGCGAAACGGGATATCCGCCTGCCGGACCAGCCAGTCGGCCAGATCGGTCGCGGTGGAATAGCCCAGTTCTGCCGCCGCGCGCATCCGGTCGGTGCGGAAGGTGGTCTCGGCCATCATCCCGGTCATCGCCGCGAGGCACAGCGAGAGCAGGCCCGCCGCCTCGAACACCGGCGGCTTGTCGTCCTGCATGTCCTTGGAATAGGCCAGCGGCAGGCCCTTCATGGTAATCATCAGCGCGGTCAGGCAGCCGATGATCCTTCCGGAATGGCCGCGCACCAGTTCGGCCGCATCGGGGTTCTTCTTCTGCGGCATGATCGAACTGCCGGTCGACAGGCTGTCCGGCAGGCGGACGAAACCGAACGGCTGGCTCGCCCAGATGATGAGCTCCTCCGCCAGTCGCGACAGGTGCAGCGCCGTCTGGCTGGCGGCCATCAGGTAATCGAGCGCGAAATCGCGGTCCGACACCGAATCGAGGCTGTTGGCAGTGGGACCATCAAACCCGAGCGCCGCAGCCGTGGCATGGCGATCAATCGGAAAGCCCGTCCCGGCCAGCGCCGCCGCGCCCAGCGGGCACTGGTTCAGCCGCACCCGCGCAGCGGCAAAGCGCGACCGGTCACGCGCCGCCATCTCGTAATAAGCCATCAGGTGATGCCCCAGCGTGACCGGCTGCGCGGTCTGCAGGTGGGTGAAGCCCGGCATGATGCTGTCCGCATGCTCCCCGGCGCGGGTGACGAGGGCCTGTTGCAGCGCCGCCAGCCCGGCATCGGCCTGGTCCATCGCATCGCGCACCCACAGCCGAAAATCGGTCGCCACCTGATCGTTGCGGCTGCGCGCGGTGTGGAGCCGCCCCGCCACCGGGCCGATCAGTTCGGCAAGGCGGCTTTCGGTAGTCATGTGGATGTCTTCGAGGTCCCAGTTCTCGGGCACCCCGCTGGCTTCGTATTCGGCTGCCACCTGATCCAGCCCGGCGGCGATCGCCCCGGCATCTGCGGCGGCGACGATGCCCTGCTGGCCCAGCATGGCCACATGGGCCTTTGACGCGGCGATATCCTGCCGCCACAACGCCTTGTCGAACGGGATCGAGGCATTTATCTCGCGCATAATCGCGGACGGCCCTTCGGCAAACCTGCCGCCCCACATCTGGTTGGAGCCCGCCTTGCTGTTTTCCCGCTCGCTCAAGCTTGCTGTCCTTGGTCTCGGCCTGCTGCCTGCCGCGTGCGATAGGCAAGGCGGCGATCCGGCGCAAGGCACGCCGCGTTCAGCGCCTGCCGCCGATGCCGCCCCGCAAACCGGCATTGACCGCACCCGCAAGGGCAGCGCCATGCCCGACCTGACCCTGGCTGACCCGTCCGGACGCAAGCTGACGCTTGCCAGTCTCGCGGGCAAGCCAGTGCTGGTCAACCTGTGGGCAACGTGGTGCGCGCCCTGCGTGGCCGAACTGCCCACGCTGGACAAGCTCGCCGCAAGCGGCCGGGTGCGCGTGCTGACAGTGTCACAGGACACGGGCGAACCGGGCAAGATGGCGGATTTCCTCAAGGCCCGGGGCCTCACGCACGTTGAACCGTGGCTCGATCCGCAGAACGACCTGTCATTCCACTACAACACCGGCACACTGCCGACGACGGTGCTGTATGACAGCCAGCGCCGCGAAGTGTGGCGCTTCGTCGGCGAACACGACTGGGCCAGCGAACACGACTGGGCCAGCGCCAATACAGCGGCCCTGCTGGCCCAGCATGGCCACATGGGCCTTTGACGCGGCGATATCCTGCCGCCACA
>JANLUV010000477.1:0-4356 GCA_031363685.1 Alphaproteobacteria bacterium
AGGCGATTGCCGACAAGCTGATTGCCGATGGCCTGGCGCCCGAAATGCCGCTCGCAGTGATCGAAAACGCCTCGCGCCCGCAAATGCGCGTGCTGCGCGGGCCGATCGCCGGGCTGGCCGCGCTGATCGCGGCGCACAAGATCAAGAGCCCCGCGCTCATCGTCATCGGCGAGGTTGCGGCGCGGAATGAAATCGAACTGCGCAAACTGGCGCTGGAGGCAACCGAGTGAAAATTCTGACCGGGAATGACCTGAAGAGCGGTGCTGTCACCTGGTGGGACGGCGCCGACTGGTCGCTGCATATCGAACAGGCGGCGGACGTGGGCGAACGCGGCGAGGAAATCGCCGCCCGCGAAAACGCCGCGCGGCGGGTGCTCGCGCCTTACGTGATCGATGGCGCGCAAACCCCCGATGGCCCGCGCCCCGCCCATATCAAGGATCGCATTCGCGCACTCGGCCCGACCGTGCGCCTTGACCTGTCCCTCAAGCCTGCCGACCCCGCTGCCGGCAACTGGGTGATCTGACCCAAGGGAGTCTGAACATGTATCAGTATGACACTTACGACCAGGCGATGGTCGATGCCCGCGTCGCCGATTTCCGCGACCAGGTCCGCCGCCGCCTTGATGGCAGCATGTCCGAGGAACAGTTCCGCCCGCTGCGCCTGATGAACGGGCTGTACCTGCAGCTCCACGCCTACATGCTGCGCGTGGCGGTGCCGTATGGCACGCTGTCGGGCGCGCAGATGCACATGCTGGGCGACATCGCGGACAAGTACGATCGCGGCTATGGCCACTTCACCACCCGCCAGAACATCCAGTACAACTGGATCAAGCTGGAGGACGCCGGCGATATTCTGGCCGATCTTGCCACGGTCGAGATGCATGCGATCCAGACCAGCGGCAATTGCATCCGCAACACCACGTCCGACCAGTACGCCGGCGCGATCGCCGACGAAGTGGTCGATCCGCGCCCCTATGCCGAACTGATCCGCCAGTGGAGCACATTCCACCCGGAATTCAGCTTCCTGCCGCGCAAGTTCAAGATGGCGGTGATCGCCAGCGATACCGACCGTGCCGCGATGCGCCTGCACGATATCGGCATCCAGATCGTCAGGAACGCCGCCGGGGAACTGGGCGCAGCGTTCTATGTCGGCGGCGGCATGGGCCGCACCCCGATGATCGCGCCGCTGATCAATGCGTGCGTCCCGCTCGACCAGATCATCCCGTATTCGGAAGCGTGCCTGCGGGTGTACAACCGCCATGGCCGGCGCGACAACAAGTACAAGGCGCGGATCAAGATCCTGGTCCACGAACTGGGCAAGGACGAATATACCCGCCAGGTCGAGGCCGAGTTTGCGCACCTGCTGACGCAGAACATCGAGCCGCCGCTGGCCGAGCTGGAGCGGATCAAGCTGCAGTTCGCCGATCCGGCGTTCGAGGGCGGGATTTCGGACACGCTGGACCGTTCCGATCCCGATTTCGCGCTGTGGGTGGATAACAACACCCACGTCCACAAGCAGCCGGGCTACCGCGTCGTCACGATCAGTCTCAAGCCGGTCGGCGGGATTCCGGGTGATGCCAGCGCCGATCAGATGCGCCTGATGGCGAAGCTGGCGAAGGACTATTCGTTCGATGAACTGCGCGTCACCCACGCGCAGAACATCGTCCTGCCGCACGTGCAGAAGGCTGAGCTTTACACGCTGTGGCAGCAGCTTGATGCCGCCGGCCTTGGCTCGGCCAACCTCGACAAGATCGGCGATATCATCGCCTGTCCGGGGCTGGATTACTGCAGCCTTGCCAATGCCCGCTCGATCCCGGTGGCGCAGAAGATTTCGGAGCGGTTCGCCGCCAGGGAACAGCAGATCGGCGAGCTGAAGCTGAAGATCTCGGGCTGCATCAACGCCTGCGGCCACCATCACGCCGGCCACATCGGCATCCTGGGGGTCGATCGCAAGGGCGTGGAGAACTACCAGCTCCTGCTTGGCGGATCGGAAGGCGCGGATACCTCGCTCGGGACGATCACCGGGCCGGGCTTCGACGAGGACGGCATCGTCGATGCGATCGACAAGGCCACCGACGTCTACCTCGCCAACAAGTCGGGCGAGGAACGCTTCCTCGATACCTACCGCCGCATCGGCATGGCCCCGTTCAAGGACGCGATCTATGCCAAGGAGCCAGTAAATGGTTGAAACTCAATTGCGCTTTCGCACCGACGAGCCCGTCGGCGATCCGGCCGTTACCGTCGATTCCTTCGGCGAGCAGACCAACGCTGCTGCCGTTCGCGTTGAACCGGGCGACGACGCGCGCGACCTGATCCCGCACCTGGACCGGATCAAGCTGGTCGAAGTGAACTTCCCGGTGTTTGGCGACGGGCGCGGCTATTCCGCCGCCCGCATCCTGCGTGAAGCGGGGTACACTGGCGAACTGCGCGCGGTGGGCGATGTGCTGGTCGACCAGCTGGCCTACCTGCGCCGCTGCGGGTTTGACAGTTTCGCGCCCGAGCGCGAGCTGAACCTGGCCGACGCCGAAGCCGCATTGGCCCGTTACGCCGAAGTCTACCAGCCGACCACCGACGGCCGCACGCCGATCTGGGCCAAACGGCATGGTTGAAGTGGCGCGCAAGGTTGACCGGCTGGAAACCGGCCCCCGGTTCAGCGATTCCGACGCAGTGCGCCTCAACCGGCTGTTTCGCGGCACCGAAACACAGGAATGGCTGCGTTCGGTCCTGCACGACCAGTTGGCCGGGGACGTCGCGGTGGTGTCCAGCTTCGGCGCCGAAAGCGCGGTGCTGCTGCACCTGGTCGCCTCGATCGATCCGGGCGTGGCAGTGCTGTTCCTCGACACCGGCAAGCACTTTCCCGAAACGCTCGCCTATCGTGACCTGCTGGTGGCGCGGCTTGGCCTGACCAACCTGCAGATCCTGACGCCGGATGCGGCGGAGCTGGCCAGGCGCGATGAAAACGGACTGCGCTGGTCCTACGATCCCGACGGCTGCTGCGAGATCCGCAAGACCAAGCCGCTGGCCGCCGCGCTGGAAAAATTCGATGCCTCGATCACCGGGCGCAAATCGTTCCAGTCGAACACCCGCGCCAATCTGCCGCGTTTCGAGGTCGACAAGTCGGACGCGCAAGGCCGGCTCAAGATCAACCCGCTGATCGACTGGTCGGCGGAAGACATCGCGGCCTACCTTGCCGAGCATGACCTGCCGCCGCACCCGCTGGTGGTCGATGGCTATCCTTCCATCGGCTGCTCGCCCTGCACCACCCGCGTCGCGCCGGGCGAAGACCCGCGTTCGGGCCGGTGGAAGGGCTGGGACAAGACCGAATGCGGCATCCACGTCCCCGGCGAGCCGGACGCGAACGATGGCGATCTGCCGCCGGGCTACGATCCGGTGTTCTGACCGGCTTGACTTTCTGTCCCCCTCCCGGCTGCGGGAGGGGGCAGTCCCATGCATTCTCTACGTTCTGATAAGGGCATTCCCCTAACCTCCTCAATAATCTCCGTTTCGGTCATAGCTTCGCGCCACAATCCCGCAAAATCACGCATAACCATTCCGCCCGCGCAGAACCGTTGCGCCACAGGAACAGGCTTTGACGTGACGAACTTCACCGGCACTAACGCGGCTGACAATCTGATCGGCACCGCTGCGGGCGATACCTTCAATCCCCTGCTCGGCCGTGACACGGTCGATGGCGCCGCCGGGTTCGATGTGCTGACCATCGATTACTCGGCCCAAGGCACCGGCGCGGCCAGCACCATCACGGCGAACACCAGCGGCAGTTTCCAGGGCACACTGGCGGCCGACCCGGGCGGCGCCAACTCGGTGCTGTTCACCGCGATCGAACAGATTACCGCCACCTTGTCTGCGGGCAACGACACCGTCACGCTCGATGCGGCGCCGCTGGCCGGGGGGGCGCAAATCTCGCTCTCCGGCGGCGCGGGGATGGATACCCTGGTGGCCGATTTCTCGGCCTTTTCCGGCACCAGCTTTGCGATGGGGGTCAATTTCCTGATTGCCGCCAATCGCGGCAGCTATGCCGGGTTCGAACAGTTTGCCCTGACGCTGGGCGGCGGGACCAACGCGATTGCCACACAGGCCGGCAATGACACCGTCTTCGCCGCCCACGGCGGCTCGAACACCATCACCACCGGAGCCGGGCGCGACGTGATCTGGTCGACCGGGGGGATCGACCATGTCGATGGCGGCACGGGGATCGATACGTGGCATGGCGATTATTCGGCGTGGTCAGCCAATCTCAGCTTCGGCTACGATGGCTGGAGCGGCGCCGGGGCGCTCGATAACGGAACCAGCTTTATCCACATCGAGGCGGGCACGCTGGTCACCGGATCGGGCAACG
>JANLUV010000491.1:0-5490 GCA_031363685.1 Alphaproteobacteria bacterium
CCGCGCCTTCCTGCCCCCTAAGCGTAAGTGATTCGCAGGCCCCGCGCAAAGCGTTTTTTGCGATGCAGCATCATTTCGTCGTCACGGCAGCCGGGACAGGTAGCCCGGAAGGTCCGCCGGATCGAACACGCCGCCGTCGAAAAACCGGTTGCTTTCCAGCGTCATGAGGCCCTGCTGCGTACCCACCACGGTAGTCTGGCCCAGGCTGCCCTCAACCTTCGAACTGGCCCCGGGGAGCGGTTCGGCGCTGCCCTTTAGCGCACTGCGATAGACGTCGGGGCGGAACACCCGCGCGGCCTTGCGCGCGTCCTTCGCCGAGAACTCAGGGCCCTCCCAGCGGACCATCTGGGTATAGAGCCACTCGGCCTGGCTGACCCACGGGAAGTTCGCCGCTTCACGATATTGGAACATGAAGTCAGGAAAATGTACCATTTTGCCATTCTTGGCGAGCAACATCCGATCGGCAATCGCGCGCCGGATCGGGCCGGCATTGCCATTGAGGTATTCCGGCCGGGCCAGGATCGCCGCATTCACATCCCAATTGGCAGGATCGACGAAATGGCGCGCGGCGCGAATCAGCGCGCGAATCAGCGCCTCGACGTCGGGGCGGCGCTCGTCCAGCACCCGTTCCTTCAGCGCCAGCACCTTTTCGACCCCGCGCTGCCAGATCTGCGCGGTGACCAGCACGATCTGACCCGCGCCGCGTTCCACCGCGACACTGTTCCACGGTTCGCCCACGCAGATCGCGTCGACTTCGCCGGCCTCCAGCGCATCGGCGCAGAACGGCGGGGCGACCGTGACGATCTGGACATCGTCATCCGGGCGGATGCCGCAGGCCGCCAGCCAGTAGCGCAGCATGTAGTTGTGGCTGGAATAGCGGTGCACCACCCCGAACCGCAGCGGCGTGCCCGCCGCCTTGTGTTCGGACGCGATCAGCCGCAACGCCGCACCCACCGCCGCCGGGCTGCCCAGCACGCCGGGCGGGGCCACCTTCCGGGCGAGTTCCGGCCGCATCGTGATCGCATTGCCGTTCAACCCCAGCACGAACGGCACCGCCAGCGGCTGCGCCGGCCGGCCGCGCCCGAGCGTGGTGGCGATGGCGAGCGGGGCGACGAGGTGCGCGGCGTCGGAATGGCCATACAGCAGGCGATCGAGCACGGTCGCCCAGCTCATGTCGCGGACCAGCCGGAGCGACAGGCCTTCATCCTCGGCGAAACCGTGTTCGCGCGCCAGAATCGGCAGGCAGGCATCCACCAGCGGGAGGAAGCCGACGGTCAGCTCGCGGCTCATTCCTGTCCTCCCAATAACTGGTGCGCGGTCAGCAGCGCCTCGGCGATCTCGGCGATGCGGCGGCCCTGGTTCATCGCGGTCTTGCGCAGTTCCGCATAGGCCTGCGGTTCGGTCAGGCCGCGGCTGTCCATCAGGATGCGCTTGGCCTTGTCGACCGCATCGCGTTCGGCGAGCTTGCCTTTGGCCTCGGCCAGATCGGCCTGCAGCCGCGCAAAGGCGCTGAACCGCTTGACCGCCAGATCGAGAATCGGGCGGATGCGGTGCGCAGCGAGGCCATCGACCACGTAGGACGAGACCCCGGCGTCGATCGAGGCGGCGATCGATTCTTCGTCGCTTTCATCCACGAACATCGCGATCGGGCGGTCCAGCACCCGGCTGACCGCGAAGTATTCCTCGAGCACGTCGCGCGAGGGGTTGCCGAGATCCAGCAGCACGATGTCGGGCGCGATCTCGCCGATCCGGGCGACCAGGCCGCGCCGATCGGTGACGACGAAAATCTCGCAATCGTCCAGCTGCGCGAGCCCTTCATGGATCACCGCAGCGCGCGAGGCGCTTTCATCGACAATTGCAATGCGCATGCAACCCTATTGCACTGCAACAGCAACGCTTGGCAACGGGCTCAATTGCTCAGGGCAGGCGCGCCTTGAACCCGGCCCACAGGGTGCGCGGCGTGCCAAAGTCCATCGAGCCGCCCTGGTTGCGGGTGATCACCGTTTCGTCCGCGAGGTTCTCCCCGCGCAGGACCACAGAGAAGCCGTGGCCCAGCGGCAGTTCGACATAGGCATCGACCGTGGTCGCGGCGGGCAAGATGTCGGACTGCAGATCGTCCTCGAACTGCGCTCCGGTGTGGCGCACGGTGGCGGCGAGCCGCCAGCCGGGGCGCGGGGCCCAGGCGAGCGTGGCGCTGCCGGCGTGGCGCGGGGTTTGCGCCGGGCGCAGGCCATTGAGCGCGGCCGACGCCCCGCTTGATTCGACCCTGGCGTTGGTGAACGCCCACGAGGCATCAAGGTTGACTTGCCCGAGCCGCAGCGCCGCGCCAAGTTCCGCCCCGCGCGCATGAACGGCGCCGACGTTCTGGCGCCGCCGCGTGGTGGTGGTGCCGCTGACCCCGGTGGTGACATTGGCGATCGCATTGCGCACCCGGTTGTCGAACCAGGTGGCCGACAGCGATAGCGCCGGGAACGGCGTGAAGTCCACGCCGGCTTCGTAACCTTCGAGTTCTTCGTTGCCGAGCGCCGCGTTGGCGAGCGTGCGGGTCAGCGCCACGCCGCCGCCGCGGGCCGGGGCAGCGATGGTGAACGAGCGGTAGAGCTCGTTAAGCGTCGGCTGGCGCATCCCGCTGTAGGCCGAGCCGCGCAGCGCCAGCGTGCGGGTGGCGTGAAGCACCGCGCCGCCGCGCAGCGAGGTGTCCCAGCCGCTGCGGCGGGGAAAAACGCTGTCGGTGGTGGTCACTCCGGCCGGGGTCGTCTCGCGGAAGAAGCCATGAGTGATCGACCAGTGATCGGCGCGGAAACCGGCGGTCAGGACCAGCGGCCCGAACGCCCAGTCATCTTCGGCATAGAGGCCAAGATCGCTGTTGCGCCCGCCCATCCGGCGCCGCGCGGTGACCAGGCCGGTCGCGGCGCTGTAGGCCGCCTCGGCCGCGGTGCCGTCGGCGATGCGCAGATCACTGCCGAGCCGCAGCACGTGCCCGCCCCCGACCGGGGGGCGCAGTTCGAACTTGCCGCCCAGCCCGGTGCTGGGCGTGGCATATTGATCGAGCGTCTTGCGAAAGCTGGTCGAACTGATCACGATGTTGCTGAAATCGCGCGCCTGGACATAGCCCAGCGCCTCGAACTGCCAGGCGCCGTGGCCGACCAGCCGGAGGCTGGCGTCCTGCCCGCGCGAACGGTTGTCCGCGCCGGCAAAGCGCAAGGTGCGCCGATCGTCGAACGCGGCGACGCGGGCCTGCAGTTCGATCGATCCGGTCAGCGGCGCGACCGCGCGGGCGCCGACCGACCAGCTATTGTACCGGGCGCGAACGCTGGACGGCACGCGCTGGGTTTCAGGCGTGGTCCAGAAGCCCTGCCCGCGGTCCCACCGGCCCGAGACCACCGCGAAGCCACCGCCCAGCCGGGGCGCGAGGCTGCCGGACAGCTCGGTCGCGCCGCGATCGTCGACCAGCGCCGACGCACGCAGCAGGCCGAGTTCGGCGGGGCCGGCACTGGCGAGATCAATCGTCCCCGCCACCGCGCCGGCGCCGAACGCCCCGGCACCGCCGCCGCGCGTGACGCGGGCGGAGGCGAGCCCTTCCGGCGCGATCGCGCTGAGCGGGATATAGCCGAAGAACGGATCGGCCAGCGGCACCCCATCGAGCAGGACCAGCGTGCGGCTGGTGGCGTTGCCGCCCAGCGCCCGCAGGGTGACCCCCTGCGCCGAAGGGTTGGACGAACGGCTGTCCGACCGGCGGAACTGCTGGAACCCGGCAACCGTGGACAGCGCATCCTCGATCCGCCCGGACGACGTGGCGCCAAGCCGATCACGGCCGATCACGACGCTGTCGTAGGCGGGCAGCGCGGCCGAGGCGGACAGGCCATGCCCGGTCACCACGATTGCCTGTTCCGGGGCCTGGTCCGATCGGGCCACGGCGGCCGGCCCGGCAGCTTCTTCGCCGTGCGCCGGGCTGACCAGCAAGACGGCAAGGACAATGGCGGAACAACGGTTTAGCATGGGCTCTCCTTGTGACGTCGCCGCTAGCACGCGCGGTTGGCGCGGAACAGCGCCCTGTGTGCCAATTGATCGGGAGCAGCCGCAAAAGCAGCCCGGGGCGGGAACCAGACCCCAAAGTTTGCGTTTCGCTGGCAGTGCAGAATCCCTGCATCTGGCCTTTTATTGGCTCGGAAGTGGAAATGCCCGATATCAAACCCGACGATGCCGCCAATCGTCCCGGCAGCGGCCAAAGTTACGAATTGCGCTATTTCGCCCGCAAACACGGTCTGACGACTGCGCAGGCGGCGGACATCATCCGCCGCTTCGGAACCAACCGGGCCAAGCTGAACGAGGCGGCGGTCAAGCTGCGGCGGAGCGGCCAGACGACCCGGCGCTGAATTTCCGCCCCGCCAAGACCGCTTGCCGCATTGGCCTGCCGGGTCCATCGGAGCAACGGGATCGAACCCGGTCCTGCCGCTCTGACCGAAGCCAGCCGGTGACCTCCAGCCCAGCGATTCACAGCCCAGTGATTTATAGCCCAGTAACTGGCAGCCCGATAACTGGCAGCCCTGCCGACACCCGCCTTCCGGACACGTTCCGCGCTGCCGCGCTGCGCGGCATGGCCGGGCGCTGCCCGCGGTGCGGCGAGGGCCGGCTGTTCACCCGGTTTCTCAAGCCGGTGACCGCTTGTCCGGCGTGCGGGCAAGACTGGACCCCGCAGCAGGCCGACGATTTTCCGGCCTACATCGCGATCCTGATCACCGGGCATATTCTGGCCCCCGTCATCATCTGGCTGGTCAGCACGTACGACATCAACCCCGGCCTGCTGGCGGCAATCCTGTTGCCGCTGTCGGTGGCGATGATGATCGGGATGCTGCAGCCGGCCAAGGGCGCGGTGATTGCCCTGCAATGGTGGCGGAGCATGCACGGCTTCGTGCGCGAACGGGCCGAACCGGCGCCTCAACAGGCCGATATCAACCGGCGGACCTGACGCCCGCCGGTTGATCGGTATCACCAGCGATGGCTCAGGCCGGGCGTTCTTCGAACACGACAACCGGGATCAGGCGCGAGGTGCGCTGTTCGTAGACAAGGTATTCCGGCTGCTCGGTGGTGATCTGCGGCCAGTAGTGGGCGCGCTCCTAGGCATTGAGGGTGCGGGCCACAACCTTGCGGTGATCCCCCGCAATCTGGACTTCGCATTCCGGCGTTTCGACCAGGTTGAGATACCACAGCGGATGATCGACACTGCCGCCGCGCGTGCCGACCACGGCGGGCTTGCCATCAAGCCAGTAGTACTGGAGCACGGTCTGCAACTGCTTGCCCGACTTGCGGCCCACATAGGTCAGCATCAGGCACTTCACCGGGCCGCCCGGCACAGCGATGCAGATCGGGTCCCAGTAATGCGCGGCGACCGGATCGGCCTGATAGTGTGCGAGATGCTTGGCGAGCTGTTCCTTGACTTCGTCCGGCAGGGCGAGCAGTTCGTCCTTTTTCGTGGCGGGATCGATGCGG
>JANLUV010000500.1:0-6445 GCA_031363685.1 Alphaproteobacteria bacterium
AGGGATCGAGCTCTGCCACACCATTAACGCCGATGACATTGGCCGGGCCTGCGGACTGACGGGCGGTGGAATGCTTGCGGCAAGCCGAGTTGTTTAATTCTGCCGGAAACGTGTCCAGCAAAGATTCGTGATCTTGTAATACGACAGCCAGATTGACCTTTTTATGCTGCGGTGCGATAGTTCGGGCGGTCAGAAACGCGACAATGGGAGGCCTTGATGGCTGATGATGCGAAGACGGCGACCCTGACACTTGGCGGCAAGACCATCGACATGCCGGTGAAATCCGGTTCGATCGGCCCCGATGTGGTGGACATCACCAAGCTCTATGCGCAGACTGGCGTCTTCACCTTCGATCCCGGCTTCACCTCGACGGCGGCGTGTGAATCCAAGATCACCTTTATCGACGGCGATGCGGGCGTGCTGCTGTATCGCGGCTATCCGATCGAGCAGCTGGCCGAGCACGGCGATTTTCTCGAGACCTGTTATCTGCTCTATTACGGCGAGCTGCCGAGCCCGGCCAAGCGCAAGGAGTTCGACAAGAACATCATCTACCACACCATGGTGCATGAGCAGATGGCGCAGTTCTACCGGGGATTCCGCCGCGACGCGCATCCGATGGCGGTGATGGTGGCGGTGGTCGGCGCCATGTCGGCGTTCTATCACGACTCGACCGATATCAACGATCCGCGCCAGCGCGAGATCGCCTCGCACCGGATGATCGCCAAACTGCCGACGATCGCCGCCATGGCTTACAAATATCACGTCGGCCAGCCCTTCGTGTATCCGCGCAACGATCTCTCCTATGCCGCCAACTTCCTGCGCATGTGCTTTGCCGTGCCGTGCGAGGACTATGTGGTGAACCCGGTTCTGGCCCGCGCCATGGACCGCATCTTCATTCTGCATGCCGACCATGAGCAGAATGCCTCGACCTCGACGGTGAGGCTCGCCGGTTCCTCCGGCGCCAATCCCTTCGCCTGCATCGCGGCGGGCATCGCCTGCCTGTGGGGGCCAGCCCATGGCGGCGCCAACGAGGCGGCCCTGCAGATGTTGACGGAAATCGGTGATCCGGCCAAGGTGCCGGAGTTCATCGCCAAAGTGAAGGACAAGACCTCGCACATCCGCCTGATGGGCTTTGGCCACCGGGTCTACAAGAACTATGACCCGCGCGCCAAAATCATGCAGAAGACGGCCCATGCGGTTCTGGCCGAACTTGGCATCAAGGACGATCCGCTGCTCGATGTGGCGCGCGAACTGGAAAAGGCGGCGCTCTCGGACCCCTATTTCATCGAGCGCAAACTCTATCCGAATGTCGATTTCTATTCGGGCATCACGTTGCGGGCACTGGGCTTCCCAACGTCGATGTTCACCGTGCTCTTCGCGCTGGCCCGCACCGTGGGCTGGATTTCGCAGTGGAAGGAAATGATCGGTGAGAAGAACCAGAAGATCGGCCGTCCGCGCCAGTTGTACACCGGCGCGACCGAGCGCGACTACATCCCGATCGGCCAGCGCTAGGCCATGAAGGCCCTGCGCGCCCTGGGCCAGGGCATCGGCATCCTCGCGGTGGTGGTGGGCCTGTTCTGGGTCGGGCAGGGCACCGGGCTGATCATGTGGCCGCAGGAAAGCTTCATGCTGGCCGAGCGCCAATGGGCGATCTACGGCGCCATCCTGGCAGGAATCGGCGCCGTTCTGGTCTGGGCAGCCCGGCGCTAATCAGGCCGGATTCAATCAGTTATGCGGGGCTGAGCCAGCCGGCAGTGTCAGGATAAACCGCGCGCCCTGGCCGGGTGCGCTTTCAACCGACAGTTCGCCGCCCATCGCCCGGGCCAGACGGCGCGAGATGTACAGGCCCAGACCCGAGCCGCCGTCGCCGCTGCGGCCAAGCCGCTCGAACTTTTCGAACACCCGGGCCTGCTGGTCCGGCGCCAGCCCCGGCCCCTGATCCGCCACGATCACGCAGGCCTGCGCTCCCGCCTGTTCAAGCCGGATCCAGATCTGCGACCCTTGCGGCGCGTACCGAATCGCGTTGCCGACCAGGTTGAGCAGCACCTGCAGCACGCGGCGGAACTCGGCGATCACCGGCAGGCTTTCACCCAGCTTGGGTGCATCGATCTCGATCCCCTGTTCCCGGGCACGCACCCCGAGGATGCCTGCGGCCTGCCGGGCAACGTCGGCCAGATCGATCTTGTCCGGCGCGGTCGAGAAATCGTCGGCCTCGACCACTTCAAGATCGGCAAGATCATCGATCAGCGCGAGCAGGTGATGACCCGCCGCAGCAATATCGGCGGCATAAGTGCTATATTCTTCGGCGAGCGGCCCGGCCAGCCGGGTGCGAATCGTTTCGGCATTGGCGATGATCCGTGCGATCGGCTGGCGCAGAACCGGTGCCACTTCGCGCCCGATCAGCCGCGCCCGCGCCGGCTTTTCCGCCGCCGGGACCGGCGCTGTACCGGGAAGCGGAACGTCGGAGCCAAGGTACAGCTCGAACCCCGCAGGCGCACCAGACCCCAGCAGCTGCGGAACCAGCGTCGCCCGCCACGCCCGCGCCGAGCCTTCGACCCGGACCGGCGCCCCATCGAGCAGGCGCCAGTGCAGCGGCTGGCGGTGCGTGCTGCCCTCGATCGTCACGAAATCGGTCCACGGGCGCCCGGCTCCGGCGGCCATCGCCGTGGCCAGCGCCGCGAGGTCGGGTGCCTGGGCCTCGGCCAGCACCACACCCTGCGCCGAATCGAGCCGGGCCTGGAATTCGGCCAGCTGACGTTCTACCGCGATCCGCCGCCGCGCGGTCAGCGCGGCATCGTCGGGCGGCACGGGTTTGGCCTGCCAGTGGCGCAGTTCGATCCGGCAACCTTCACCATCCGCGAGCGGTTCGATCTCGACCCACGCGGTCACACTGTCCACGCCGTCCTGCGCGATGATCGGGCGCGCCAGCTTCAGCCCGATCGCGCGGGCCTTGCGCACCGCCTCGAGCAGCGCAGGAACCGCGATGGCGCCGGGCACTTCGCCGCCGCAGCGCAGTTGCAGCCCCAGCAGCGGCTCGTCCGCGCAAACCAGATGGTTCGAGTTGTCGGTCCGCGCCGAGGCCGCGCCGGGCTCGCCGCCGGAAGTGCTGCCGGGAGCACTGCCGCTCATGGCTGCCCCTCGCCCGCGAGCAGCACTTCGGCCGAATTACGACCAATCCCGAGATAACGGCGCTCCGGCGCAAGGTCGGGATGCAGGAGCAGGAGGCACGCTTCGACCTGCTGCGGAGACGCCCCGGCGGCCGCCAGCATCGTCGCCAGCCGGGCCTGCTGTCCATCGACCAGTGCCAGCACGGCACGGTCCCGTTCCTGCATGGTGGCGAGCGACAACGCCGTCAGGAAGATCGCCAGCCCCGCCTCGAGCGGATCCAGCGCCGCAGCAGCATCACCGCCAAGTCCGAGCACCAGCCGGGCCAGCAGCCCATGCCGGCTGCGCGCCTCGTCATAACGGCTGCGGATGGCCATGGCGGCGGGCGCCGCCTCTGCCCCGCAAACAGCGTCGAAGGCGACCAGCACCGGATGCAGCACGTCGGCCGGAAGTTCCCCCGGAGCGACTTCCATCCGCCGCTGGGCCTGCATGAACCGGGTTTGCGCGGCCAGGACATGCATGGCCAGCGCCGCCACGTCCGGATCGGGTGCTGCCAGGCGCGTCTGCAGCAACGGCGACAGGACCGGATCGAGCCGCGCCTGTCCGGCGAGCCGTTCGGTCAGCTGGCCCTCCAGCGCAAGCGCGTGGCAATGGGCCAGCAACGCCGGTTGTGCGACCAGCGCAGCGATCAGCGCCTCGGGTTCTCCCGGGCGCAGCACTTCCTGTCCGGCCCCCAGCGAGACCGCGCGCAACAACTGCCCGGCGAGCGCTTCGATCAGGCCGCGCGTGCGGGCGACGGCTTCCTCGCTGAACACCGACAGATCGTCACTCGACACCAGATGGCGCAGCACCGGCCCGATCGAGGCGCGGACCTCCTCGGCCCGTGCCAAGTCGGCGCGGAGCATGCGTTCAGCCGCGTTGGCAGTCGAATTGAGGACACCGGCAGGGATCATGGCTGTGGCATAGCGCAACGTAGTTAAGCTCGTGTTAGCCGGTCCGCGTCCGATTGCGGGGCGATCGCAGCGGACTTGTCCCGGGGCAGGACAAGTCCGGCCAGCAACAGCACGGCAACCAGCGCCGGCAGGCCCGGTTCCAGCACCTGGCCCAGCACCAGAACCGCCAGCACCAGCACCAGCACCAGCCGGTCTTCCGCCCACACCGTCCATGCGGCCGCAAAGCCGCGCGGCAACAGGCGGACCAAGCCGATCAGCACGACCGGCGCGAAACAGCGCTGGACCAGCAGTTCGCCTGGCAGTGCTGGCAAAGCTAACACCAGCATGGCCACCAGCAGCGTATCGAACAACCCGTCAAACACCAGTTGCCGGAACGGATAATTGCTGCGCAACGACAGCGTTTCGCGCTGGATCCGCGCCAGCAGTGCTGCCGCCCGGCCGAGAACCCAGCCAACCCCGGCAAATCCCAGGCCAAGGACCACATAGCCGAACCAGGCTGCGGCAAAACCGACGAAGGCCAGCACCATCGCGGTTATCGCGAGGCCGTTGGCACCGCTGCCATCGTGGAGCAGCGCCGGCCCGAACTGGCGGACCAGCAGCCGCGCCAGCAGCGGACCCGGGGTGGCTCCGCCGCCCGAGGTATGCCGCGCCATCCAGCTTTCCTCGGCATGATCGGCCTCATCCTCGGTGCGCACCATCAGCCAGCGTCCGCCGAGCCGGACCTCGTCCGGCACGCTGCGCTGGGTCACACCGGCCTGCAGTGCGATCCGCAGCAGGGCTGAGGCAGGATCGGCATCCGCTGGCAATTCGGTGAGCCGGTCAACTAATCGGCCCGGCAGGAACATCAACCCGGCCGAGGCATGGTTAAGGTCGATCCGCTCGTACCCGGCGGGAATCCCGGCCTCGGCCGGCTGCACCAGCACCGCGGGCGGGCCATCGAGCAGCCGGAGCGCATCGCCGGTGGTCGGCAGCAGGCCTTCAGCCATGACCAGCACTTCATCGACGGCGGTAACCAGCCCGGTCAACCCGCGCGCGCCCGGGATCACCTGGAATCTGGCGCCGCCGCGTTCGGCCTCATGCTGCAGGGCAATCAGGTCCGGGCCGAAATCGCGCGCGACACAGACCACCCGCTCGCACCCTGCGGCCAGCACCAACGACAGTTGATGCCGCGCAAGGCTCGCCCCGCCGACGCGCAGGAAGGCGCGGGGCGTCGAATCTCCGGCCCGGGCCGGTTCCATCATGGTCAGCAGCGCGACCCGCAGTTTCGTAACTCCCGCCCGCCAAGGGCTGTTGGGGCGAGTTCGTTGTAGAGAACAGGCCGGGTCCTGCCAATAGCCGCGCCGACTTCCCGGGGGGTTCAGCCCGCTGCGACGAACTCGTCATGGAACCGCTGGAGCCGCCGCACCACCGAAGGCTCTCCGGGTGCGGCATCCAGCGCTTCTTCGGCCAGGTCGATCAGCGGCGCGGCGTGAAAGCTGGCCGCCAAGCCCTTCAGGCGCAGAGCGGCCACGTGCCAGTTGCCGTCACAGCGCGCACGGCGCAGCAAGTCGATCTGCCGCGCCAGGCTTTCGGCAAAGGCGGCGCGCAATTCCGCAAACAGCACCGGGTCATCTCCGGCGGCTGCGGCCAGTGTTTCGTCAAGGGCGCCAGCTTCATAGGCCATAGCGCACGGTTTAGCGCACTAAGGTTAAACCGGGGTTTATCGCAGGGCGGATTCCGTGGTAGCCATCCGAAATGGCAGGGGGATCGCGCATCGTCGCATTCGGGCCCGGCGGCGAACAGCCGCCCGTGGCAGGAGAAACGTCGGCCATGGCGCCGCCTACGTTGGGTGATGCCGTGCGAGAGGAACTCGACGCTTGGCCGGACGAGCCCGGCCTGGCCGATCCCGGCAATACGTCGGCCCGCGCCAAGCGCGCATGGCTGGGGCCCGCTGCCGCAATGCTGGCGATCGCCGGATGGACGGGCTTTTTCCTGTGGGCCGAACACCTGCGCTTCGCTGGCGGCGTTACCCCCAGCTACGGTGCCGCACTGATCGGTTTGTGGGCCACGCCGGTCCTGCTGATCTGCGTGGTGTGGCTGCTCGCGCTGCGTACCAGCCGCCGCGAAGCTGCCCGGTTCGGCGAGGCAGCCCGGATCCTCTCCACCGAATCCGCGCGGCTTGAAGACCGGCTGATCGCCGTGAACCGCGAACTCAGCCTGGCCCGGGAATTCATCGCCGCGCAGTCGCGCGACCTGGAATCGCTGGGCCGCATCGCGGGCGAGCGGTTGTCGCAGCACGCCGACCGGCTGCAGGGACTGATTCGCGACAACAGCGCGCAAGTCGATGCAATTGCCGCCGTCAGCACCACCGCACTGGACAACATGGAGCAGCTGCGCGGACAGCTGCC
>JANLUV010000503.1:0-8042 GCA_031363685.1 Alphaproteobacteria bacterium
CGGGATCGAGCGCGGGTTGATGACCACGATCCACGCCTACACCAACGACCAGAAGATCCTCGACCAGATCCACGAGGATCCGCGCCGTTCGCGCGCTGCTGCGATGAGCATGATCCCGACCACCACCGGCGCGGCCCGCGCGGTGGGTGAAGTGCTGCCCGAACTGAAGGGCAAGCTTGACGGTTCGGCAATCCGCGTGCCGATCCCGAACGTCTCGGTGGTCGACCTCACCTTCGTCCCGAAGCGCGACACCTCGGTCGAGGAAGTCAACGGCCTGCTCAAGGCTGCGGCCGAAGGCGCGCTCAAGGGCGTGCTGGCCTATTCGACCGAGCCGCTGGTCTCGATCGACTACAACCACGATGCGCACTCGTCGACGATCGACAGCCTTGAAACCTCGGTGATCGATGGCAAGCTGGTCCGCGTCCTGTCGTGGTACGACAACGAGTGGGGCTTCTCCAACCGCATGGTCGATACCGCCGGAGTGATCGGCGCGCTGATCTGATCTGCGGACGCGCCTGACATGCCGGGGCCTGAAAAGCCGGTCGGATACCTTGCAGGGATCGCGCGGCACAGCCGTCCGCGCGGCCCCATGGAGGTGATCGACCGGGTGAAGGTCACCCGGGAACTGGGCGTCGCGGGGAATTGTCGCGGTGCGATCGGTCCCGGCAAGTCGGGCCGCCGCCAGGTTTCGCTGATCGAGGCGGAAAGCTGGGCGGCTGCGCTCAGCGAGCTTGGGCATGACCATTGCGGGCAAGTCCCCTGGCAGGAACGGCGGGCCAACCTGCTGGTCAGCGGGATCAGGCTCCCGCGCGAAGCCGGGCGGATCATCGCGATCGGGCCGGACCTGCGGATCGAGACGACCTGCGAATGCGATCCGTGCAGCCGCATGGAAGAAATCGCGCCGGGGCTGAAAGCCGCGCTGCTGCCCGATTGGCGCGGCGGCGTACTGGGCCGGGTAATCGCGGACGGCGAAATCGCGATCGGTGACGAAATTCGGATTGAACAGTGAGGATCGAGCAATGACCGGGTTCAGGAAACTTGATGATCTCGGCGATGTCGCCGGCAAGGTCGCGCTGGTCCGGATCGACCTCAATCTGCCGATGCAGGATGGCGCCGTGACCGATGACACCCGCGTCCGCGCCGCCGCGCCGACCATCCTTGAGCTGGCCGACAAGGGCGCCAAGGTGCTCCTCCTCGCCCACTTCGGCCGCCCCAAGGGTGAACGCGTCTCGACCCAGTCGCTCAGCATGGTGGTCGATTGCCTGCAGAAGGTGCTCGGCCGCGAAGTGATGTTCGTCCCCGAAATTGCCGGCCCGGTGGTCGCGCAGTCAGTCGGCATCCTGGACAACGGCGGGATCGCCGTGCTGGAAAACACGCGCTTCTGGAAGGGCGAGGAAAAGAACGATCCCGAACTGGTCAAGGCGATTGCCGCGAATGGCGATTTCTACGTCAATGATGCCTTTTCCGCCGCGCACCGCGCCCACGCCAGCACCGAAGGCTTGGCCCACGTGTTGCCCGCCTATGCCGGCCGCTCGATGCAGGCCGAACTGGAGGCGCTGGCAAAGGCGCTGGGCAAGCCCGAAAAGCCGGTCGCGGCGGTGGTCGGCGGGGCCAAGGTCTCGTCCAAGCTCGACGTGCTCAAGCACCTGGTCAGCATGGTCGATCACCTGATCATCGGCGGCGGCATGGCCAACACGTTCCTTGCCGCGCGCGGGGTCGATGTCGGCAAATCGCTGTGCGAGCACGATCTGGCCGCAACTGCCGAGGAAATCCTCGACAATGCCGAGAAGTCGGGCTGCACCATCCACTTGCCCTATGATGTGGTGGTATCTAGGGAATTCGCCGCCAACCCGCCATCGGTGCGCACCTGCAACGTCCACGAAGTCGCCGCTGACGAGATGATTCTCGATGTCGGCCCGCAGGCGGTCGAAGCCTTGGGCGATGTGCTCAAGACCTGCCGGACGCTGGTGTGGAACGGGCCGCTTGGCGCGTTCGAGATGGCCCCGTTCGACGCCGCCACGGTCGCGCTCGCCCGGATCGCCGCGGCGCTGACCAAGGAAGGTTCACTGGTTTCGGTCGCGGGCGGCGGCGATACTGTTGCTGCGCTGCACCACGCCGGGGTCGCTGATGATTTCACGTATGTATCGACTGCGGGGGGCGCCTTCCTTGAATGGATGGAGGGCAAGGACCTGCCCGGCATTGTTGCGCTGCAGCAGTAAAGCACAAGACATTGGCCGGGAACTTGATAGGTTCCCGGCAGGACTGCCGAATCCAACTCCGAAGCGTTTCCCGCCGATCATGGCCTGCGCGGCCGCTATATTCCGGCGATCGACGGACTGCGGGCGATCGCGGTTCTGTCCGTCGTGCTTTACCACATCGACCGGCACCTGTTGCCGGGCGGGTTCGCCGGCGTGGACGTGTTCTTCGTCATATCGGGCTTCGTGGTCTCGCTCGCCTCCGCCTCGCTCGACTCAACGCGGCTGGCCGGGCTGCTGGCCACGTTCTACCGCCGCCGCGTGATCCGCATCTTTCCGGCGTTGCTCGCCTGCGTGATCATCACCCAGTTGTTTTCGGTACTGTTCATCCCGGTCCTGCCCAACCGCAGCTGGGACGGCGACTGGACCGGGATCGCCAGCGTCTTGGCCGCCAGCAACATTGTGTTGTGGAATAGTGCCGCCAGCTATTTCGCTGCCGCGCCGGACTTCAATCCATACACGCATACGTGGTCGCTTGGCGTCGAGGAACAGTTCTACACGTTCTTCCCGTTCATCGGCTTCTGGTTCCTCTATAGCCGCCACGCTGCGCGGCGGGTCGGGGGCGGCATCGCGATCATAGCCGCGCTGTCGGCGGCCAGCCTGGCCGCCGCCGCGCTGACGCCGCAGACCTTTGCGTTCTACATGGTGATTACCCGGTTCTGGGAACTGGGCATCGGTGTGCTGCTGTACGCGGTGCTCGATCTGCGCGATCAGCACTGCGATCCCATCGTGCCCGTGCGGCCCCGGCTGTTGCAGGGGGCCGCGATCGCCGGCGTTGCATTGCTGGGGGCGGGCTTGCTGTTCAGCGATCCGCTGCGCTTTCCCTGGCCCTATGCGCTGTTGCCGGTGTTCGGCACGGCACTCTTTATCTTCCTCGCCGTGCGCGGGGGGGGCGGACTCGCCCACCCGGCGATGGGGCATTTTGGGCGGATCTCCTATTCGCTGTACTTGTGGCACTGGCCGGTCGTGGTGCTGATGCGCTGGACGGTCGGACTGGATTCGGTGCCGCTCAAACTCGCCGCGTTCCTCGGTTCGTGGGCGCTGGGCTATGCCAGCTTCCGCCTGATCGAACGCCCGATCCGCCAGAGCCGGTGGATTGCGCGCCTGTCCAGTCAGGCGGTCATCGTGGGCGGGTTGGCCGCGGTCGGGCTTGTCGTGACAGGGATTGCGGGATCGATCGCAATCCGGCCGCATCTGGCACTGACCGTCACGCGCGACCGGAACGTGTGGAGCATGATCTACCAAAGCACCGGCGCGGGAGGATGCACGGCGCACGGCAGCCGGCAGGACGGTGCGCAAGTCTTTGTTCCGCCGGCATGCGGTGCCCAGCCAATCGGGCGCACCCTGTTCATCATCGGGGATTCGCACGCGATGGGCTACCAGCGCCTGTCCGGCAACCTCGCGCGGCTCGACGGGATCGCAGTGCGCAATTTCGGCGAGACCGGTTGCCCGGTCCTGCCGCGTCCAGATGCAACAGCACCAAGCGCGCATTGCGTCGGGTTCGTCGCTCAATCGCTGGATGCGGTTGAGCGCCAGGCCCGGTCCGGTGACTGGTTGTTCCTGCCCGGCCTGCGGATGCCGCGCTACCGCGAGGCGTGGGGCGAATATCTGGAAGCCCGGGTTCCCTCCAAGCCGTATGGGGATGCCGATCTTCGAGAATTTGTCGCACGGATGCGGCCGCTGCTTGACCGGGGGGTTGCCGTGATCCTTGAGGTGCCCAAACCGATCTACACCACTGCGCCGATGCGCTGCGCGGATTGGTTCAACCGGACCAATGCCTACTGCCGGGAAGCTTCGCCGACCGCAGCGGACATCAAGGCGCGGGCCGCAGTCGTCACGGCGGCATGGGTACGGCTGCGCGTGATGGAGCCGCGCTTGCGGGTGTGGGACGCGTTTCCACTGCTGTGCCCGGACCCGGTCTGCGAACCCTTCGTGCTGGGGCAGCCGGTGACTTACGATGGCGATCATTTGACGGCATGGGCACAGGACCGGCTTACGCCTGCATTTCGGGGGTACCTGCTGGCACCGGCGCATCCTGACAAGACCGTAACGGCGCCCGAGTACCCACACTGAGCCTTATTCCGGCTGTTGCAGCGCAGCAGTTTTTTGCTATGGCATCTGCCGACACATACGTATGCAGTGCAAGGCAACGGCGGCTGCGGCCGCGCTTGGGCAAATCCAGGGAAAAAGGGCAGGAACGCGATGCAGACTTCCGACATGACCGCCAAGATTGCCGCCGGCAAAGGCTTCATCGCCGCGCTCGACCAGAGCGGCGGCTCGACCCCCAAGGCACTGAAAGGCTATGGGGTCGAGGAAGGCGCGTGGACCACCGAAGAGGGAATGTACGGCCTGATCCACGACATGCGCTGCCGGATCATCCGCTCGGCCGCGTTCACCGGCGAAAAGGTGGTCGGCGCGATCCTGTTCGAACGCACGATGGACGGCGCGGTTGACGGCAAGCTGGTTCCGCAGGCGCTGATCGACAAGGGTATCGTACCGTTCATCAAAATCGACAAGGGGCTTGAGGACGAAGCCAACGGCGTCCAGCTGATGAAGCCGATGCCGACGCTGGGCGCACTGCTCGAAAAGTCCAAGGCGCTGGGTGTCTATGGCACCAAGGAACGCTCGGTGATCAACTCGGCCAACCGCGAAGGTATCGCCGCCGTGGTCGCGCAGCAGTTCGAAGTGGGCCAGCAGGTTCTGGCACACGGGATGATGCCGATCATCGAGCCCGAAGTGAACATCAAGAGCGCGACCCGCGCTGAGTGCGACGCGATCCTGCTTGATGAAATCCTCAAGAATCTGAATGCTTTGGCGGACGGCGTGCA
This sequence comes from Alphaproteobacteria bacterium, assembly GCA_031363685.1. GTDB lineage: Bacteria > Pseudomonadota > Alphaproteobacteria > Sphingomonadales > Sphingomonadaceae > Novosphingobium. The sequence goes on from JANLUV010000503.1 coordinate 5,084, forward strand.
GGTGATGCTCAAGCTTTCGCTGCCGGTCGTGCCGGGCACGTTCGATCCGCTGATCGGCCATCCCAACGTGCTGCGCGTTGTCGCGCTGTCGGGCGGCTACCCCCGTCCCGAGGCCTGCGTTGAACTGGCCAGGAACGCCGGGATCATCGCCAGCTTCAGCCGCGCGCTGCTGGAAGACCTGCGGTTCCAGATGAGCGACGCCGAATTCGACGCCTCGCTCGGCGCCGCGATCGACGAGATCTATAAGGGATCGACCATCAAGTCGGTGTCGGTCGCCGCCTGATTTCAGCGCCTTGATACAAATTTTGAGCGCCGGGCAGGGTGACCTGTCCGGCGCTTTTCGGTTGGCGTCAGGCCGTTGCCTGTAGTGACGACAGCGTCAGCCCGGTAGCCGCAAGCTGTTCCAGTTCGATCAACAGGTGCAGCAGGCGGACGCCGGACCGGCCCTTTGCTTCGGCCAGCGCGGCACTGAATTGCGCGGTCGTTTCCACCCGTTCGGCCCATCCGCCGAACGCGCGGGCGAGCGCCGCGAAGTCGGGATTGTGCAGCGTGGTGCCGCTGATGCGGCCCGGAAACATGCGTTCCTGGTGCATCCGGATCGTGCCGTACGCGCCGTTGTCGACGAGAATTACAAGCAGGTTGCAACCGTACTGCACGGCGGTTGCAAGTTCCTGCCCGTTCATCAGGAAATCGCCATCGCCGGCCAGCGCGACGACTGTCCGGTCCGGATAACGCCGCGCCGCCGCAACGGCAGCCGGCACCCCATATCCCATCGCGCCCGCTGTCGGGGCGAGCTGCCCGGGGAACGCTTCGTAGTGCCAGAAGCGGTGCCACCAGCCGGAGAAGTTGCCGGCGCCGTTGCAGATCAGGGTATCGGCCGGCAACGCATCGCGCATTGCCCCGACGCACAGGGCGAGATCGAGCTTCGCGCCGGACGGTTGCGGCGTGCTCCACTCCTGCCATTCGCGGTGCGCGTCGGCCCCGGCGTCGAACATTACGATGTCGTCTTGCAACAAGGTGGCGGCTTCGGCAAATTCGGCCATATCGGCGCAGATCGCGAGATCCGGGCGGAAGACCCGGCCAAGTTCTTCCGGATCGGGATGGACGTGGACCAGCAACTGGCCGGGATGATCGGGGGTGATCAGGGTGTAGCCATCGGTGGTCGCCTCGCCCAGCCGGGCGCCGACGACCAGCAGCAGATCGGCGTCCTTGACCCGCTGGACCAGCGCGGGACTGGGGCCATAGCCGAGCTGGCCGGCCCAGACCGGGCTGGAGTTGGCAATCGCGTCCTGCCGGCGGAACGCGGCGGCTACGGGCAAGCCGATCTGTTCGGCGAACAGCTGGAAATGTTGCCGCGCCTTGCGGTTCCAGCCCGCGCCGCCGACGATCGCAAGCGGGGCGGCGGCATCTTCGATCAGGCGCATCAGCGTGGCCATCGCATCGGGGCAGGGGGCCTGCGCCGGGCGGAGCACCGCAGGGCGCGGCGTGATGCCGGGCACCTGTTCCAGCAGCATGTCTTCGGGCAGGGCCAGCACCACCGGGCCCGGCCGGCCGGCAATGGCGACACTGTAGGCGCGGGCGATATATTCCGGGATGCGGCGGGGATCGTCGATCCGCGCGGCCCATTTGGCCAGCGGGGTGAACATCGCGACGAGGTCTACTTCCTGAAACGCATCGCGGCCGCGCAGCGGGCGGTCGACATCACCGACGAACAGGATCAGCGGCTGCGAATCCTGCATCGCGACGTGGACGCCGATGCTGGCATTGGTGGCCCCGGGGCCGCGAGTGACCATGCAGATGCCGGGCCGCCCGGTCATCGTGCCATCGGCGCAGGCCATGTAGGCGGCGCCGCCTTCCTGGCGGCAGACCACGGTTTCGATTTGCGGCGAATCGTGCAGTGCATCGAGCACGGCGAGGAAGCTTTCACCCGGAACGGCGAAGACCCGGTCGCAGCCCTGTTCGATCAGGCAATCGACCAGCAGGCGGCCAGCGTGGGGCGAGGATGGTGCATTCATAACGGCAAGCTAGCGCGCCCGGCGGCGCGCAGCAATCGTCATGGGAAATGTCCCGTTCCGGGAACGGTTTGCCGCCGCCCGAGTCGCGCTCTGGAACTGGGTAAAGAAGCAGTTAATTGTAGCTGCATGAGCCACCCCGTCACTTTCGGCACCGCCCGTCACCCGTTCCGCGCCACGCTGCCACTGCGCGTGCTGCGCCGCTTGCCGCAATACGAACCCGAAGTGCGCGCCCGAATGACCGCCGCCTTGGCGGCAACAACAGACACGCCGGACGAGGCGCAGATCGCCCGGCCGGGCAAGCCGCTGCTGACCATGCAGGAGGTGAAGGACTTTCTGCTGGCCTATTGCGCCTGCTTCATGGCGGTGTCGGCCTTTCTGAGCTGAACCGGGTTAGCGAGCAGGCGGGACTGCGGATTCGCTCAGGAACAGCAGCCGGCCAAGCCAGGCCGAGACCAGGCACATCGCCGCGCTGAGCAGCAGTTGCTGGACGGTCGGCACGCCCAGCGCGCTCAGCCCCATTGCCAGCACCGCGCCGACCACCATCGCGCCAGAATTGACAATGTTGTTGGCGGCGATGGTCCGCGCGGTCTGCGACTTGTCGACGAAGGTGGTGAGGAAGGCATAGAGCGGCACCACGAACATCCCGCCCGCCACCGCGATGCCGAGCAGGGTCAGCAGCAGCGGCACTGCCAGCGGCTCTGCCACGAACGCGGGCACATCGAGCAGGTTGCTGGTGCCATGCGTGGTCCAGCGCATGCACACCGCCCAGAACGCCAACACGAACCCGCCCATCGCCAGCACCGATGCCGGGGCATAGCGCGCCGAAACGGTGCCCTTGAGCAGCGCGTTGATCGAGACCGAGCCGATCGCCACCCCAACCGAAAAGATCACCAGGAACAGGCTGGCCACTTCCTTGCTGGCGAACAGCACGTTCTTGGCGAGCG
>JANLUV010000507.1:0-13849 GCA_031363685.1 Alphaproteobacteria bacterium
AGATAACCAAAGTGGTCTCGGGACAGACCCCCGAAGTGCTCGAGCGCGTCGCAGCGTTGTATGGCGCGGTGACCAGCGGCGGGGTGTTTCGCGCCGCCTCGATTCGCGCCGCCGAAGCCGCCAAGGTCATCGAAAACGCCCAGCGCGACATCAACATCGCGTTCATGAACGAGATCGCCCAAATCTTCGGCGCGATGGACCTGTCGGTTTGGGATGTGCTCGCCGCGGCGCGGACCAAGTGGAACTTCCTGCCGTTCACCCCCGGGCTGGTCGGCGGGCACTGCATCGGGGTCGATCCGTATTACCTGTCGCACCGGGCCGAGACATTGGGGCTTGATCCGCGCGTGATTCTGGCGGGGCGCGGGATCAACGACAGCATGGCGCAGTGGGTCGGGACGCAGTTGCATCAGGCTCGCGGCGGCAAACCCGGGTCGGTGCTGGTGCTGGGCTTCACCTTCAAGGAAAACATCCCGGACCTGCGCAACAGCAAGGTGGCGGACCTCGTCACCACGCTCGGCCGGCTCGGCCACGCGGTGACGGTGCACGATACCCATGCCGATGCGGCCGAGGCGCTGCACGAATACGGGATTCCCTTGGTGCCCGATGCGCTGGAACGGCGCTATGATCTGGTTCTTCTGGCTGTCGCACACCGTGAGTATGTGCTGCTGGGGGCAGACCGGCTGCGCGCGCTGGTGGCGGACGGCGGGACGCTGGCCGACCTCAAGGGCGAACTGGGCGGCGCGGCCGACTGGACTTTGTGATACGCCGCAGGATGACAGGCGGCTGGCCGGGCTTGGGATTTGGATAACTGATGCGCGTACTGATTACCGGAACGGCTGGCTTCATCGGCTTCAGCCTTGCTCGCGCGCTGCTGGCGCGGGGGGACAGCGTGATCGGCGTCGATTGCGTCAACGATTTCTATGACGTGAACCTCAAGGAAGCGCGGACCGCGCTCCTGCGCGACCGGGGCGGCGATCGGTTCACCTTCCTGCGGCAGGACTTCGGCGATTATCCGGGGTTGACCGCCGCGCTGGCCGGGCTGGAGTTTGACCGGATCGTCCATCTGGGCGCGCAGGCGGGCGTGCGCTATTCGATCGAAAACCCCCACGCCTATGTCCATTCCAACCTGGTCGGCCACCTCAACCTGCTCGAAGTGGCCCGGCACCGGGGGGTAGACCATATGGTCTATGCCAGCTCGTCCTCGGTCTATGGCGGCAATACCAAGCTGCCGTTCTCGGTCGATGACCGGGTCGACCAGCCGCTTTCGCTCTACGCCGCGACCAAGAAGGCCGACGAGTTGATGAGCGAGACCTATGCGAACCTTTATCGCCTGCCGCTGACCGGGCTGCGCTTTTTCACTGTCTATGGCCCGTGGGGCCGGCCGGACATGATGATGTGGATCTTCACCCGCAAGATCTATGCGGGGGACCCGCTGCCGGTGTTCAACCACGGTGAGATGTGGCGCGATTTCACCTATGTCGACGATATCATTGCCGGGGTGACCGCCGCGCTCGACAACCCGCCGCCCGACGATGGCGCGGTGAAGGCGGGCGGCAGCACCAAGCCGCACCGGCTCTACAACATCGGCAACCACCAGTCGGAACACCTGATGCGGGTGATCGGCCTGCTGGAAGAGGCGATCGGGCGCACGGCGACGATCGAATTCATGCCGATGCAGCCGGGTGACGTCCCGCAGTCCTATGCCGATATCGATGCGATTTCGGGCGACCTCGGTTTCAAGCCGACCACGATGATCGACGTCGGTGTCCCCAACTTTGTGCGCTGGTACAAGGAATACCACGGCATCTGACCTTGCCGCGCGAAGGCCCATGGGGAATCACCCGCACATGGCGATTCTTTCAGACAAGTGGATCCGGACCCAGGCGCTCGAAACCGGGATGATCGAACCGTTCGTGGAAAATCAGCGGCGCGACGGCTGCATTTCCTACGGGCTGTCATCCTATGGTTACGATGCGCGGGTGGCGGACGATTTCAAAATCTTCACCAACGTCAATTCCGCAGTGGTCGATCCGAAGAACTTCGATGCCAACTCGTTCGTCGATCGCAAGACCGACGTCTGCGTGATCCCGCCCAATTCCTTTGCGCTCGCCCGGACGGTGGAATACTTCCGCGTCCCGCGTGACGTACTGGTGATCTGCCTGGGCAAAAGCACGTATGCCCGCTGCGGGATCATCGTGAACGTCACCCCGCTGGAACCGGGCTGGGAAGGGCACGTGACGCTCGAATTTTCCAACACCACGCCGCTTCCGGCCAAGATCTATGCCAATGAAGGCGCGTGCCAGTTCCTGTTCCTGCAGGGCAACGAACCGTGCGAGGTCAGCTATGCCGACCGCGCCGGCAAGTACATGGGCCAGCGCGGCGTAACGCTGCCCAAGCTTTAGGGTTCCGGCTTCAGGGGGGGAACCAAACCGCCATCGATCCGCTTCCCCGGCATAGCCCCTGGGGAGAGCCTGTCATGTCCACGATCGCGGCGGTAATCGGCCGAATTCTTGTCTCGCTGCTGTTCGTTGTGTCCGGCGCGATGAAGCTGCTTGATCCGGGTCCGGTGGCGGGGATGCTGGCCGGGGTCGGGTTGCCAGTCGCGCTGACGATCCCGACCGGGTTGTTCGAAGTGCTGCTGGGTGTGGCGCTGGCGATCGGGATGATGACCCGGCTGGCGGCGATCCTGCTGGCGGCGTTCACCGCGCTGACCATCTTCTTCTTCCACAACCAGTTCAACGATCCCGCGCAAGCGCCGACGATTCTGCTCCATGTCGCGCTGATCGGCGGATTGCTGGGCATTTTTGCCCATAGCCAGATCTGGTGGAGCTACGATGCGCTGCGCCACCAGCGCCGCGACGAGCTGGCTGCGCGGGATGCGGAAGTGCGCGTTGCCCGGGCGGAAGGGCGTGCCGATGCGGTCGATCCCGCGACCGTGGTGGCGCACAAGCGCCGCTGGTTCTGACGCCTGACGCCTGCTAAACGGCGGGAATGAGCGGGTTTCTGTTTGCATTTCTGGCCACCCTGCTGGCGACTTTCGGCGCGCGCGATCAGGTGATGGTGGCGCACCTGACCCGGGTGCAGGGTGCCCGGCCGGTGCTGCTGGTGACGGCACTTGTCGCTACCGGGTTATCGACGGCAGTGGCGGCGTGGCTGGCGAGCCGGATGGTGACCGACATGGTGCCCGATGCGCGGGCGTTGTTCGGGGTACTGGCGCTGCTGATCGGTGGCGGGGAAATGCTGCTGCTGGGGCCGCGCAAGGCCGCCGCAGAGCCGACCCATTCGCTGTTCGCCGCGCTGATTGTCATTTTTTCCCAACAGCTTACCGATGCAGCGCGATTCCTGGTGCTGGCACTGGGCGTGGGAACTGCGGCGTGGCTGACGGCGGGAATTGGCGGCGCGCTGGGCAGCGGGATCGCGATTGCCGCCGGCTGGGCAGTGCCTGACCTGGCCCAGGCGGCCGGCTTGCGGGTCTGGCGCCGAGTGGCCGGCGCGGCGCTGGTGGCGATCGGCGTGTTCGTTGGTGGATGCGTTTTGATCGCTTAAGGCGATTTTTATGTCAAATATTTTTCAGGAAACCGATTAGTTCTTCAAGCGTATAACGCGTGCAACGGCACTGCAAACGGGGCACGACAATGGGTGACAACGTGAACAAGGTGCTGGTCGAGAGCCTGAACGGGCTGCTGGCCGATACCTTCGCGCTTTATCTAAAAACCAAGAATTTCCACTGGCACGTCAGGGGTCCGAACTTTCGCGATCTGCACCTGCTGTTCGACGATCACGCTGTCGAAATTTTCGCGCTGACCGACCTCATCGCCGAGCGGGTGCGCAAGAACGGGGCGGACACGCTGACCTCGATTGGGGCGATCGCGGGCAAAGCGCAAATCACGGATCAGGACAGCACCAAGCTGGACGCCGCGGCGATGATCAAGGAACTGATCGCGGATAATGAGACCTACCTGGCCAAGCTGCGCGAGACCAAGGCGGCGGCGGACGAGGCGGGCGACAACGCGACTGGCGGGATCATCGATGACTGGACCGACCAGTGCCAGCAGCGGATCTGGTTCCTGAAGCAAACGGTGGCTTGAAGGCTGAACGCCCCTCCGTCAGCAGCTTTGCGCTGCACCGTGTATCTTGGATCTGGTGCATAGCATTTCACCGGCGTTCCGGGCTGGGCGCAGGAGTGCTATGCATCCGGCCATGGCCATTGAAATCATTGACGGCGCGAGCGACGCCGCGATTGCCGACTGGATCGCGGACCGGCTGTTGATCGCGCTGGAGCAGGCCGCGTGGATCGCGATCAGCATGCCCGGCGGATCGACCCCGGTTCCGATCCTGGCCGATCTGGCGGTGCGGCCGATCGACTGGAGCCGGGTGGCGGTTTGGCCCGGCGATGACCGGATCGTGCCGGAAGACCATGCGGCCAGCAACGTCGGCCGCATCCGCGCGCTGCTGGAGCCGGCGGGGGCGCGGATTGTCCCACTGGCCGAAGGGTTGGTGCCGCCGCATTTTGCACTGGCGTGGCTGGGCATGGGCGGCGACGGACACATCGCATCGCTGTTCCCCAACACCAATCCGCTCGCCAATGATCCCGTGCGGCTGAAACGGCTGACACCAGACCCGTTGCCGCCCGAGGCGCCGTTCGACCGGCTCAGCCTGACCATTCCAGCGCTGCTGGATAGCGACGCCTTGCTGTTCGTGATTCGCGGCGGCAATAAACGGGCGCTGTTCGAGGCGGCGGCGCTCGGCGCGAATGACCTGCCGGTGGCGCGGTTGCTGGCGGCGCGGCATCAGCCCGTTACATGCTTCGCCTAGCCCGGTTGCTGCCTGCCGGCGCCCACATCGCGGGGCTGCGTGTGGCCCATGCAATCCGGCTGCGCTGGTGGCGGGTGAGCAAGTGCACCGTGCGAGGGTGCCGGGTGCTGGTGATCGATCGGGCGGGCCGGGTGCTGCTGATCCGCCATTCCTATGGTTCGGGCGAGTGGATGCTGCCGGGCGGCGGGCTGGCCCGTCGGGAAGACCCGGTGGCGGGGGGCCTGCGCGAAGTGGCCGAGGAAACCGGCGTCCGGCTGGACCTGGCGATGGCGCTGGGGCGGATCGACGAACCGGCATCGCAGAGCGAGACCCATCTGGTGGCCGGGTGGACCACGGACGAAGCCCGCGCCGATCAACGCGAGATCATTGCCGCGCAATTTTTTGCGCTCGACGCGCTGCCCGAGCGGCTGGCCTGCGGGCTGGGCACGCAACTGCCCGAGTGGCTCAGAGCAGCGACAGCTGCCCGTCCGCTGCGCTGAGTTCCGCCGGCTCGGCGGCGCCTTCGCGGTCCAGCGACGACAGGGTCAGCCCCATCAGCCGGACCGGCTGGGGTAGCGGCAGCAGTTGATCGAGCAGGGCGTGGCCGATCTGCGCGAATTCCGCCTGGTTCGCCACCGCGCGGGGGACCGAGCGGGCGCGGGTGAGGGTGGTGAAATCGCTGTGGCGCAGCTTGAGCGTGACAGTGCGCCCTTTGGCCTTGGCGAGATCGATCCGCTCCCACACGATGTCTACAATGCCGTCCAGCGTTTCGCGCAGCAGCGCGCCCGACGAAATGTCGTGGTGGAAGGTCCGCTCGCCGCCGAGTGATTTGCGCGGGCGGTTGGCCTGCACGCGGCGCAGATCGATCCCCCGGACCGCGCGGTAAAGGTAATCGGCCAGACTGCCGAATTCGGCGCGCAGGAACGCGAGGTCTTTCTCACGCAGGTCCGCGCCGGTGTGGATGCCGAGCGCGGCCATCTTTTCCGCGCCGCGCGGGCCGATCCCGTGGAACCGCTTGACCGGCAGCCCCGCGACGAATTGCGCGCCTTCGCCGGGGCGGATCAGGCACAGGCCATCGGGCTTGTGCTGGTCGCTGGCCAGCTTGGCGAGGAACTTGTTGTAGGACACGCCCGCGCTGGCGGTGAGGCCGGTTTCGGATTTGATCCGGGCGCGGATCAGTTCGGCGATGCGGGTGGCCGAGCCGATCCCGCGCAAATCGTCCGTGACATCGAGATAGGCTTCATCGAGCGACAGCGGTTCGACATGGGGGGTGTAATCAAGGAAGATCGCGCGAATCTGGCGCGACACTTCCTTGTAGACCTCGAACCGGGGCTTGCGGAACACGAGCTGCGGACACAGCCGCACCGCCTTGGCCGAGGCCATCGCCGAGCGCACTCCGAAAGTGCGCGCCTCGTAGCTGGCGGCGGCGACCACGCCGCGATCGGATGACCCGCCCACCGCCACGGGCAGCCCGCGCAGCGCCGGATCGTCGCGCTGTTCGACGCTGGCGAAGAAGGCATCCATATCGACATGGATGATCTTGCGCAGGCCCGGGGCCTCGTCGGGTTCAGTGGGGTCAGCATCGTCATCACGGCTGCCGGAATCGTCCATCGGGGGAGCATAGCGGATGGTGATGGGTGTGTCGCGTTTGGGGGTGCGGTGTGGCTGCCCAGACAGCCCACCCCACTGCGACTGGCCACGCCTGCGGGATGGACAAGTCTCGGCCCCCCCCACCCGCAAGCAGGAGGGGTTGGGGGGCTTTCCGGACGGCGTTGTGAGCTTCTTGCCGCAGTGCAAAATTTTCTGACTTTACGGGTGGTAACGCGCGGCTGGGCGGGCCATGTGGGGGCGATGCCGCCGCCTTCCCCTTCTTCCGGCGCGCGCCCGTTTCCGCTCGGCGAGCGCGAGCTGATTGCGATGATGGCGTTGATGCAGGCGTTGCAGGCGCTGGCGATCGACGCGATGCTGCCGGCGCTGGGGCAAATGTCGCACGAGCTGGGGGTGTCCAATCCCAACCACCGGCAATACGTGGTCGGGCTGTTCCTGGGCGGGATTGCGCTGGGATCGCTGATCCCCGGGCCGGTGTCGGACCGGTATGGCCGCCGGCCGGTGCTGCTGGGCAGCCTGCTGCTGTACGTGGTGCTGACCGCCGGGTGCGCGCTGGTGACCGAGTTCAACACGATGCTGGCGATGCGCACGATTGCCGGGGTGGCCTGCGCCGCGCTGTCGGTGGTGCCGGCGGCGGTGATCCGCGACCGCTTCGACGGCGACCGCATGGCCAGGCTGCAATCGCTGATCGCGGTGATTTTCCTGACCGTGCCGATGCTGGCGCCGAGCATCGGGCAGGCGATCCTGCTGTTTGCCGGGTGGCGCTGGATTTTCGGGTTCATGGCGCTGATGGGCGCGGGGGTGATGGTGTGGGCGGGGCTGCGGCTACCCGAATCGCTGGACGATGCCCACCGCCAGCCGATCCGCCCGCGCACGATCGCGATCAACATGACCGCCACGCTGACCAACCGCGTCTCGCTGGGCTATGTGCTGGGCAGCGCGTTTACGGTGGGGGTGCTGTGGGGCTGGGTGCAGTGCTGCCAGCAGTTGCTGGGCGAGCATTTCGGCGCGGGCGCATATTTCCCGCTCTATTTCGGCGGGATGGCGCTGCTGATGGCGGCGGGCAATTTTACCAATTCGCGCATCGTCGAACGGTTCGGCGCGCGCCGGATCGGGCATTGCGCGGTGCTGGTCTATATCACGGTGTCGGCGGTGCAGGTGTGGCTGGCGCACCGCCCGGATCAGACGCTCTGGCAGTTCGTGCCGGTGATGGCGCTGAACATGATGCTGATGGGGTTCATGGGCGCGAACTTCGCCTCGATCGCGCTGCAGCCGTTTGCGCGGATCGCCGGATCGGCCAGTTCGGCGCAGTCGTTCATCCGCGTGGTGGTGGGTTCGGTAATCGGCCTGATGGTGGGGCAGGCCTATGACCAGAGCGCCCGGCCGCTGGCGCATTGGCTGCTGCTGGCGGGGGTGGTTTCGCTGGCGCTGGTGCTGTGGAGCGAGCGGGGCAAGCTGTTCCGCCGGGTGATCCCGAAGGGCGAGCCGCGCCCGGCCTGAAGGTTGTGTGCTGCGTGGTCGGCCTCCCCCTAAACGGGGAGGCCGGGTGGGGAGCGACTTTAGCGCCGAACCCGCGCGGCCAGTTCGCGGCGGGACCAGTGCGGGTGAGGGCCGGAACGCCTGACGGAGCTGGGGACGAACGACAGCGCATGCCATGCGGCGCGCAGGACGTGGCCAAGTTTCTCGCCCTTGCCGGTCATCGTGCGGCGGTCCCATGCGTGGGGGCCGGCGGCGGCGACCTTGCGCGCAATGGCGCCGTAGATGCCCGCAGCGGACAGGACGGCCCAGCGCTGGCGGAAGCCGAGTTGGCGGGCGCCGATGCGGGCCGACGCCTCGTACTCGCGGGCGAGGGCGCACAGGCGCGCGACCACGGCGGTGAGCGCGGGACGATAGTACGGGCGGAATTGCTCACCCGGCGGAATGTGAACCTCGGCCAGCCATTCGGCGGGCAGGTAGCAGCGGCCGGCGCGATCGTCTTCGGCAATATCGCGGGCGATATTGGCGAGCTGGAAGGCAAAGCCAAGGTCGGCGGCGCGATCGAGCGTGTCGTCATCATCGGGGGCGACGCCCATGACCACGGCCATCATTACCCCGACTGCGCCCGCGACGTGGAAGCAGTATTGCAGCATGTCGGCCTCGCTGCGGGGGTTCCATTCGGCGGCATCGAGCGCGAAGCCGGCGATCACGTCATCCGCCATCGCACGGGTGATGCCGCATTCGCGCACGACCACCGCAAAGGCATCGAAGCTGGGGTTGCCGGTGGGCAGGCCGGCCAGCGCCAGATCGGTCAGCTGGCGGATCTGCGCCAGGCGGAGGTCGGCGCCGGACTGATCGCCCAGCGTACCGCCAAGGTCCTGCGCGTCGGCCAGATCGTCGCAGGCGCGGCACCAGGCGTAAAGCAGCCAGACCCGTTCGCGCGTGGGGCGATCGAACAGGCACGAGGCGGCGGCGAAGCTTTTCGAGCCGCGCGCGATGGTGATGCGCGCATGTTCGACCAGAGCGGAGCGATCGAAGGGTAATTCCCCCCTCCCGCCTGGGGGAGGGGGACAGGGAGCAGATCGCCTTGCGCTCACAAATCCTTCGCCTGCATCCGGAAGATCGGCTGGTGCGGTTCATGCGCGGCCATGCGGGTCAGCAGCAGGTCCAGCTCGTGCTCGGCGATGATGATCCCGGCGTGGGCGGGGCGGATGAAGCCAGTCTCGGCCATGTGGCGGTTGAAGGCGAGCAGGTGATCGAAGAAGCCGAAGGCGTTGAGCAGTCCGACCGGCTTGGCGTGATAGCCGAGCTGCGCCCAGCTGGCCGCCTCCCACAATTCGTCCATCGTGCCGACCCCGCCGGGGAGGGTGAGGAACCCGTCCGACAGATCGGTGAAGGCCTGCTTGCGTTCGTGCATGGTGCCAACCACGCGCAGCTGCGTGCAATCGGAATGCGCGATTTCGGCAGCGGACAGCGCCTCGGGGATCACTCCGATGACTTCGCCGCCCGCCGCCAGCGCGGCATCGGCCACCGCGCCCATCAGCCCGCGCCGGCCGCCGCCATAGACCACGCCGATGCCGCGCTGCGCCAGCGTGCGGCCGACTTCGGCGGCGAGTTCGAGATAGCGCGGGTCGGCCGGGGTGGCGGAGCCGCAGTAGACGGCGAGGCGGTTCATTTCAGGTCCTCGATCATCAGTCCCGCGGTCGCCTTGGCGCTGCCGACGACGCCCGGAATGCCCGCGCCGGGGTGAGTGCCGGCGCCGGTCAGGTAGAAATTCTTCAGCTGGTCATCCCGGTTGTGCCCGCGGAACCACGCGCTTTGCGTCAGGATCGGTTCGAGGCTGAAGGCGCTGCCGAGGTGGGCGTTGAGATCGAGCGCGAAATCACGCGGGGTGTAGTGGAACCTGGTCACGATCCGGTCGTGGATGTCGGGGATCAGGCGGCGCCCGACTTCGTCGAGGACGCGTTGTGCGAGCAGCGGGCCGACCTGTTCCCAGTCGATCGGGAGCTTGCCCAGGTGGGCGACCGGAACCAGCGCGTAGAACGTCGACTTGCCCGGCGGGGCGACCGAGGGATCGGTGACGGTCGGGTGGTGGAGATAGATCGAGAAATCCTGCGGCAGCACGCCGTGTTGGTAGATGTCGTCCAGCAGGCCTTTGTAGCGCGGACCGAACAGGATCATGTGATGCGGGATGCCCGGCCAGGTGCCCTCGACCCCGAAGTGGACGACGAACAGGCTGGGCGAGAACCGCTTGCGCGCGAGCTTTTTCGCGGTGGTTTGCGCCGGGGCGCTATCGTGCAGCAGATCGCGGTAAGTGTGGACGATATCGGCGTTGCTGGCGACGGCATCGAACCGTTCGCGCCAGCCGCTCTGGCATTCGACTTCGGTCACGCGGTCCCCGATGGAATGGACCTGCACCACCGGATCGTGCAGCCGCAGTGTGCCGCCGAGCCGTTCGAAATGGCGGACCATGCCGGCGATCAGCCGGTTGGTGCCGCCCTTGACCCACCATACCCCGCCGTCCTTTTCGATCTTGTGGATCAGGGCGTAGATCGCGCTGGTGGTCATCGGGTTGCCGCCGACCAGCAAGGTGTGGAACGACAGCGCCTCGCGCAGTTTTTCGCTTTTGACGAAGCTGGAGACCATCGAATAGACGCTGCGCCACGCCTGATAGCGGGCCAGCGCCGGGGCGGCCTTGACCATGCTGGCGAAATCCAGGAACGGCACCGCGCCAAGCTTGACGTAGCCTTCTTCCCAGACGTGGGCGGCATAGCGCTGGAACTGTTCGTAGCCTTCGAGATCGCCCGGGGCGACGCGGTTGATTTCCGCGCGCAGGCGGGCTTCGTCGTTCGAGTAATCGAAGTTCACCCCGTCGGGCCAGTTGAGCCGGTAGAACGGCATGACCGGCATCAGTTCGACGTCTTCGGATATATCGTGCCCGGACAGCGCCCATAGTTCCTGCAGGCAGGGTGGATCGGTGATGACGGTCGGCCCGGCATCGAAGGTGAAGCCGTCACGCTCCCACACGTAAGCGCGCCCGCCCGGCTTGTCGCGGGCCTCGATCACGGTGGTGGCGATCCCGGCGGATTGCAGGCGGATGGCGAGCGCGAGGCCGCCGAAGCCCGACCCGACGACGCACGCGCGCTTGGTCATGTCGTGATCGCCAGCGGGGCAAATTCGCGCTGGCCGAAGATGCTGGCCACGGCCGCGCCGAGCGGTACCGGCGGTTTGCCGCTGAGGATCCGCAACTTGTCGGCCATCGTGCTTTCACCCGCATAAAATCGTTCGATCAGCCCCGGGTCCAGCCGGTAGAACCGCTGGAGTACCCGGTAGCGCAGGTCCGGAGGCGCCGCACCGAACAGCATGGCTGAAAGGACGCGGTAGAACCGGCCATCGCGCCAGTGCCGTGCCGCCCATGCCCGGCTGAAGGACGAAAGGCCAGTGCCCGAAAGATCGGAATGGCGGGCAAGGTCGAGCGCGAAGGTCAGCGCGGTGGGGAAGGAATAGCTGGTCAGCGGGTGGAACAGCCCGGCGCGCGCCCCGGCCAGCGCGACGCCGTGATCGATTGCGGCGCGGAAGGCGGGGTAATCGCCGCGCGCGATCACCGGCAGGACCCCGGTCTCCTCGCCCAGCACTTCGGCGACCGGCCATTCGGCGAAGCGGCAATATTGCGCGATCCGGTCCCGCAGCAGCGGTGCATCCAGTGCGGGTGTGTCGGAATAATAGGTGTCCTCGATGAACACCTCGGTGGCGGAAAACGGCAGGCAATAGACGAAGCGGAACCCGTCATGCTGCTGGATGGTGGCGTCCATCACCACGGGGTGGTTGAGACCGTGCGGTTTCCCGGTGCGGATCATCTGGCCGAGGAACTTCTGCCAGCCGCCGGACATGTGCGGCAATCCCTCCGTGCCGCGCGCGTCGATCACGCCGCCCGCCGCGATGCTGCGCCCGTCCGCCAGCACGACACGGTTCGCCTGTGCCGTCACGACTTCGGCTCCGCACAGGATCGCATCGGGCGGCAGCGCGGCGCGCAGGGCGGCATCGAACCGCGCGCTGGTGACGCTGTGATAGGGGGTGGACAACTGGCGGCGCAATTGGGGAAAGCGCACTTCGTACCCGTCCCAGCGGGCCGCGACCAACGGCGCGACCAGATCGGCCCCGCCGTCCGGCAGGTCGGTGGCGAAGAACGACCAGACGTGGTTGCCGCCGAGCCGTTCGCCCTGCTCGATCAGCAGTACCCGCAAGTCCGGACGCAGCTGCGCCACGGCGAGGGCAATCAATCCCCCGGCCAGCCCGCCGCCCAGCACAGCGATGTCTGCAGCCTCTGCGTTCATTGTGCGCGCACTTTAGCCGCGGTGCGGCGCGGCGCAACCGTCATGGCGGGGCCGTGCGATGGGGGACTTGGTTTCGCCGCAGCCGGCTGGCATGGTGCGAAGATGGGGTTACGCCAGCTACAGCCGCGCCAACTGCAAACGTTGCTGCCCGACCGGCGCGGCATCGCCGTTTCGCTGGCCATCATCGCCGCCGTCTGCGCGGCGCTGCTGGCGGCGGGACGGGTGCCGATCTGCACTTGCGGCACGGTGAAGCTGTGGTGGGGTGAAGTCCAGTCGAGCGAAAACAGCCAGCATATCGCCGACTGGTATTCGTTCAGCCACGTGATCCACGGGTTGCTGTTCTTCTGGTTCGCGCATCTGCTGTGGCGCAAGTGGCGCCTGCTGGGCGGCCGTCCCGCCGTATGGGCCTTGCCGATCGCGGTGGCGTTCGAGGGGCTGTGGGAACTGCTGGAAAATTCCCCGCTGATCATCAACCGCTATCGCGCGGTGACGATGAGTTACGGCTATGAGGGGGACAGCGTGATCAATTCGCTGTCCGACATCGGCTGCATGGTGCTGGGCTTCGTGCTGGCCGCGCGGCTGCCGGCCCGGGCGAGCATAGCAATGGCGGCGGCGTTCGAACTGTTCACGCTGGCGATGATCCGCGACAACCTGACGCTGAACGTGGTGATGCTGGTCTGGCCGGTGGAAGCGATCCGGCACTGGCAGGCGGGTTAAAGTTCGGTCCGGCGATCGACGCCGCGGCCTGGCCCTGGGTCGTAAATCCGGCGGATGGAACGGCGGCACTATACATCGCCAACCGGTTCGCGTACCAATCGTTCTTCCCCGGGGAGCCGGCTGGCTGAGAGGGGCGGTTCGCATCGCCCGACCCGTTGAACCTGAACCCGTTAGCACGGGCGGAGGGAGGGCCGGTCTGTATCCGCGCTGCTCCGCCTTCCGTCCCCGAAGGAAGCGCATATGGCGGACATCAACGCACAGCTTGAAATTGGCGTCACCACCGGCCCGATCCGGGGGAGCCGCAAGATCCACGTCCAAAGCCCGCGCCTGCCCGAGGTGAAGGTGGCGATGCGCGAGATCGATCTGGAACCGTCCTCGGGTGAGCCGCCGCTGCGGGTCTATGATACCTCCGGGCCGTATACCGATCCCGCCATCACCATCGATATCGCCGCCGGCCTGCCCGTGCTGCGGCGTGAGTGGATCGTGGGGCGCGGCGACGTGGAGCAGTACGACGGCCGCAGCACCAAGCCAGAAGACAACGGCCAGCTTGGCCCGGACCGGTCGGGCGGGGTGCCGCCGTTCCCGCATGTCGTGCGCCGTCCGCTGCGCGCGAAGGCCGGGCACAACGTGTCCCAGATGCACTATGCCCGCCAAGGCATCATCACGCCCGAGATGGAATATGTGGCCATCCGCGAGAATCTGGGCCGCGCCGCGCTGCAGGAACAACTGGTGCGCGACGGGCAGGATTGGGGCGCCTCCATCCCCGATCACGTGACGGCGGAATTCGTCCGCGACGAAGTGGCGCGGGGCCGGGCGATCATCCCCAGCAACATCAACCACCCCGAATCCGAACCGATGGCGATCGGCCGCAACTTCCTGGTCAAGATCAACGCCAACATCGGCAATAGCGCGGTCGCCAG
>JANLUV010000534.1:0-2276 GCA_031363685.1 Alphaproteobacteria bacterium
TGGCCTCCATATGATCGAGGCCAACGTGGTTACCCCGTCGATCCTGGGCCGGCGTTTCACCGTGAACCCAGTGTTGATCCTGTTCTCGTTCAGCTACTTCACGTGGATCTGGGGTGTGCTCGGCGCGCTGCTGTCGATGCCGCTGCTGATCACGCTGGCCGCCGCATTCGAACATCTGGGCAAGCCTAATCTGATCGGGTTCATCTTCGGCGAACCGCTGTTCCCGACCCTGCCCGAAGTCGCCACCGGCGAACAGGCGGCAACGGGGGCAAGTACGGGGCCGGACAATCCGGCCCCGCCCACATCTCAGGCCGGATAAGTCCAGACGCTACCGCGGGCCAAATTCTCCGCCGCGAAATCCCAGTTCAGCACCTCGCCCAGCACCGCTTTCAGGTAGTCCGGCCGCAGGTTCTTGCGGTCGAGATAATAAGCGTGCTCCCACAAGTCGATCACCAGCAGCGGGTTGGCATCCTCATCGGCCCCACCGTCTGCCTCACCGTCCGCCAGCGTGTCGGCATCATGGGTTTCCTCGACCGACAGCGTACCATCGGAGTCAGCCAACCACACCCAGCCCGAGGCGAAATGGGCGGCGCCGCGCTTTGACAGTTCTTCCACCAGCGCGTCCAGCGAACCGAAGTCGCGCTTGATCGCGGCCAGCAGATCACCTTCAGGAGCAGTGTTGGCCGGGCTCAGGCTTGCCCAGTAGAATCCGTGGTTCCACGTCTGCGCGGCGTTGTTGAACAGCTCGGGATCGCTCATCCGCGATTCGGCGATGATGTCCTCGAGCGTCGCGCCGGCCAGCGGCCCGCCCTCGATCGCGGCGTTGGTCTTGTCGACATAGCCCTTGTGGTGTTTGCCGTGGTGCACCGCCAGCGTGGCGGCGGAAATGGCGGGACTCAGTTCGTCCGCGCCATAGGGCAGCGGCATCAGCGAAATCGGCATGGAATGTCCTGTCAGGAAGTTGCGGGAGAAGTTGTCTCTTCCCCAACCCCCGGGGCCGGTTCCGGTTTCATGCCGCTGCCCTCAATTCGCCGCGTTCCTGCGATCAACCGTCGCTGTCACCGCCACGTCCATCGTCACATTGCCGACCGTGCGCATCAGGTCGGGCAGCATCTCCACCGCGACCAGCAGGCCCAGCGGCCCGACCGGCACTCCCATCGCCAGCGCGATCGGCGCGATCGCGGTGACAAAGCTGATCGTCCCGGGGAGCGACACCGAACCCAGCGTGGTCAACAGCGCCACCGCGGCGCCCGTCGCCAGCACCTGCGGGGTAAGCGCCGTCCCGGTCAGCCGCGCCACATAGATCGCCACCGCCAGGTTCATCGCCGGGCCGGTCGCGCGGAACAGCGCCACCGCCAGCGGCAGCACCAACTCGGCGCTGGCCGGGCGCACCCCCAGCGCACGGCAGGCCCCCAGCATCGCCGGCAGGCTCGCCAGCGAAGACTGGGTCGACAGCGCCACCGCCTGCACCGGCAGCATCGCCCGGGCGAACCGCGCCAGCCCCAGCCGCGCGCTGCCTGCGGCCAGCGCATAGCCCGCCACCAGCACTATGCCGCCGATCGCCGCAACCAGCGCGATGTAATGCCCCAGCGCGGCTATCACATCCTCGCCGCTCTGCGCCGCTACGCCCACCGCCAGCGCGAACACGCCGATCGGGGCCAGCCGCAGCACCCAGCCGATGATCACCATCATCGCGCCGGCCAGGGCGGCGAACAGGTCGAACAGCACCCGCTGCGGCGCGGGCTGCAAACGGGTGATCGCCACCGCGAACAGCGCAAAGAACACGATCGTCGGCAGCACCGCATCCTGCGCGGCCGCATCCAGCACATTGGCCGGGACCAGCGCGGCGACGAACCCGGCCAGATCGGGCACCGGTGCGGCAGCGCCCCCCGCGCCGCGCAAGGCAATGGCGGCCCGCTCGGGCACCGGCATCAGATCGATCAGCAGCGGCATAAGGACTGCCGCCAGCACCGCCCCGCCGGTCAGGATCGCCGCGAACAACCCCAGCGTGCGCCGCGCCATCGCCCCGGCCTGCGCCGCCGCCACGGTCTGGACCACGCCGATCACCAGCAGCGAGGCAACCAGCGGGATGATCGTCATCTGCAGCGCCCGCAGCCACAGCGCCCCGACCGGCCCGGTTAACGCAACCACTCCGCCCGCCTCGGCCCTTCCGGCCAGCACCAGCCCGAGCGCCAGCCCGCCGACCAGCGCGCCCAGCGTCAGCCCGGCGGGAACTTTCACGTCGGGGATCATGGCGGCCAGATCCAATGAGGCTG
>JANLUV010000071.1:0-6526 GCA_031363685.1 Alphaproteobacteria bacterium
GTGCGGGTCGCCCGCAGCAATGTGACGTCGGCGACCAGCCAGCTTCCGGCCGGAACCGGGCCGATATAATCGACCGACAGGGATATTGTCGGGGTATGCCCGGTCGGATCATCGTCGCGGTAATCCAGCACGGCGGCGGCCTGGCCATCGACGAAGGTGGCCATCGCCCCGCCGTGCAGGGTGCCATAGGCGTTGCAGTGCTGGTGCTGGACATACAGCGCCATGCGACCGGCGGACCGGTTGTACCAGAGAATGCCGATGTTCCACGGCCCGCTGCCGGCATCCATTGCCGGCCGCCAGTCGCCCGGAAGCGGAGGTGTTTTCTCGGCTGTCATGAAATCTGTCGCATCCCCGCAGTTCAGACCCGGTTTCGGGCTTAGAGCATCGTCAACCCGCCGGAGATCGAAATCGCCTGGCCGGTGATGAAGGCGCCGTCATCCGACGCGAGCAGCGCGACCATGCCGGCATAGTCTTCCGGCTCGCCGATGCGCTTCAGCGGAATGCCGCGAACCATCGCGTCCTTCCACTTTTCGGCTTCGGGGCCTTCGCCGACGACCGAGGCCATCATCGGGGTGTTGGTCGGCCCCGGGCAGACGCAGTTGGCGAGCACGCCCTTGCGGGCCAGTTCGCGCGCGATCGATTTGGTGAAGCTGATCAACCCGCCCTTGCACGCGGAATAGACCGCTTCGTTGGCGGTGCCGACGCGGGCCGCGTCCGAGGCGATGTTGATGATCCGCCCGCCGCCGCGCTGGGCCATGCGGCCGGCCACGGCAAAGTGCGTGTTGAGGTTGCCCTTGAGGTTGATCGAAATGACCTTTTCCCAGAACACGGGATCGGTCACCAGGAACGGCTGCGGCTTGTCCCAGCCAGCGTTGTTGACCAGCGCCCAGACCGGGCCGAGATCGTTCTCGACGCTATCGACGGCGGCCTGAACCGCATCGAAATCGCTGACATCGACCTGCCAGGTTTTCACCACGGCGTCACCGGCCAGCCTGGCGGTTTCGTCGCCCGAGTCGGTGTTCAGATCGAAGATCGCGACCTTGCAGCCTTCGGCCGCCAGCCGCAGCACCAGTGCCCGGCCAATACCCTGTCCGCCGCCCGTTACGATGGCGACTTTGCCTTCCAAACCCTTCACAGAAACCTCCATTGGATGATTGAGCCGGCCAGAATCAGAGATTGATTCAGATCTCGCCGGCACCCTCGGCATCGCTGCCGATCATTTCGAGCAATCGGTCCTTGAGCTTGACGAGCGCGCGTGCGGCCTCATCAAGTTCAGCTTGACTTACCGCGGTGAGAATATCGGTCTCCACCGCGTCAACGTTTTCGCGGATGGTGGCGACCAGCTTCTGGCCCGCGCGCGTCAGGAACACGCGGCGGGCCCGGGCGTCGCGCTCATCCGCGCGACGCTCGACGAAACCGGCTGCTTCCATCCGGTCGATCAGTCCGCCGATCGCAACCTTGGTCAGGTCGAGGTCGGCGGCCAGGGCAGTCTGGGTCATCCCGTCGCGGCGCGACAGGAACGCCAGAACCCACCATTGCGAACGCGTGATCCCCAGCGGTTTCAGCGCCCGGTCCACGACGATGCGGCGCAGCCGCGACACGTCGTGGATCAGGAAGCCGAACCTCAGATTCGCGTCGAGACTCTTCTGCGTGGCCAAGGTTTCCGTTGCGGGAACCTCGTCCGCATCGTTCGTCGCGGTAACCGCAAGGCCAACTGCAAAGGGCGCGCGCGGCAGCGTCATTTCCGCCCGGCCAGCTTACCCTTGAAGAGTTCGCGCGAGATGATCACCTTCATTACTTCGATCGAACCGCCGGCGATCTTCACGATGCGCGCGTCGGCATAGGCCCGGGTGATGGGATATTCCCACATGTAGCCCCACCCGCCGAACAGTTGCAGGCACTTGTCGACCGCCTCGCAGTGCAGTTCCGAGGTCACCATCTTGGCTACTGCCGCATCGACCGGATCAAGCTTGCCGGCCATGAACAGCTCGATGCACTTGTCGGTGAAGACGCGCGCCGCCACGCCCCGGGCGTGCAGGTCGGCCAGCACGAACTGGGTGTTCTGGAAATCGGCGATGGTCTGGCCGAACGCCTTGCGTTCGCTGGTGTAGTCGACCGTCCACTGGATCACCGTCTCGATCACGGTGGCGGAACGGATCGCCTGGGCCAGACGCTCCTGCGCCAGCTTGGTCATCATGACCTTGAAGCCTTCGCCCTCGCCGGCCAGCATCGCGGTGGCGGGAACGCGCAGGTTGTCGAAGAACAGTTCCGAGGTGTCCTGGGCCTTCATCCCCAGCTTGGCGAGGTTCTTGCCGCGGTTGAACCCGGGCAGGCTGGTATCGACGAGGAACAGCGAGACGCCCTTGGCCCCGGCGGTGCTGTCGGTCTTGGTGGCGAGCACCAGGATGTCGCACAACTGGCCGTTGGAGATGAACACCTTCTGGCCGTTGATGACGAAATCATCGCCCCCGGTTGCATTTTTGGCACGTTCGGCCTTGGTGCGGATCGCCTTGAGGTCGGAACCGGCATGCGGCTCGGTCATGCCGAGCGAGCCGATCGCCTCGCCGGTGACCATCTTGGGCAGCCACTGCTTCTTCTGTTCTTCGGTGCCGAAGGTCCGGATGTAGGTCGAGACCAGGTCGGTGTGGATCAGGAAGCCCGGGCCGCTGGCACCGGCGCGCCACAGTTCCTCGAACACCACCACGTCGAACAGATAGTCCAGCCCCAGCCCGCCGTATTCCTCGGGCACGGTGCAGCACAGCATCCCGGCCGCGCCGGCCTTCAGCCACAGCTCGCGCGGGACGATGCCGTCTTCTTCCCACTGCGCGTGGTAGGGGGTGATTTCTTCCTCGATGAAGCGGCGCACGCTTTCGCGCCACATATCGTGCTCAGGCTGGAACAGGGTGCGTTCGATCATGATTTCAGGCTCCGCCCCGCTGGGACTTTTCCTTGGTTACCGAAGCGGCGATGGCCGCGCGGGCGGCGGTCCACTGCTCGTCCGTCAGGCGGGTCAGATCGGCAAAGGTGCCGGGACCGGCAAGGTGCTGGGCGCCGTCGATCGCGATCGTCTGGCCGGTCAGGTAGTTGCAGCCGTCCGACATCAGGAAAGTGATGAGGTTGGTAAGTTCGGGCATCTGCCCGAAGCGGCGCATCGGCACGGTGTCGCAATTGGTGGCCGAGCTTTGCGTGTCGGGAATCGGGTTCAGCTTTTCCCACGCGCCTTCGGTGGGGAAAGGGCCGGGTGCCGTGGCGTTGAGGCGAATTCCGTAGGGCCCCCATTCCACCGCCAGCGACATGGTCATCGCGTGGATCGCGGACTTGCCCATCGCTGATGGCACGACGAAGGCGGACCCCGTCCAGACCCAACTGGTGAGGTTCGAAACGACCGAGCCCGGAATGCCATCGCGGATCCAGCGCTTGCCGCACGACAGCGTGGCGTGGAACGTGCCGTCGATCACGGTCGAGGTGATCGCGCGGAAGCCGCGCGCCGACAGGTCCTTGGTCGGGGTGATGAAATTTGCTGCAGCATTGTTGATCAGGCCGGTCAGCGGCCCGTCCTGCCAGATCGCTTCGATCATCGCGTCCACCGCGTCGGCGTCACGGATGTCGCAGGCATGTGCCACGACTCGCGAACCGGTCTGCGCGCTGATCTCTGCTGCGGTATCGTCGAGCAGGTTCTGGCGGCGTCCGCAGATGTGGACGACGGCCTTCCGCTCCGACAGCGCGAGCGCGATTTCCTTGCCCAGGCCGCCACCGCCGCCCGTTACCAGCACAGTCTTGCCGGCAAGCACATCGTCCTTGAAAATCTGCATCCGAACCTCCCGGCGCGAGTTCGTTGACGAAACTCGCTTGCAACCAATGGTGAACCTGTTTACGAAATGCGGGCCGCCTGTCAAGCGTGAGCTGCAGGCGGCGCAAAATTCGCCGCATCAAGGGGCGGATCAGCTTGCGGGAAAACCGCATAAGATTTGGGCGGGAAACCGCATCAGGTTTGGAGGAACGGGTGCCGGGTAACGTTGTCGCGGTCGGGGGCTATCTCCCGCTGCTCCGGATCGAACGCAAGCTGCTGGCGAAAGAGCTGGCCTGGTCTGGCCTCGGCATGCCGCGCGCTGGCTGCCGCGCCGTGGCGGGCTGGGACGAAGATGCGCTGACCATGGCGGTCGAGGCTGCACGCTGCCTGGTCGCGGGCGATGCGGCGGCGGCTCCGGCTGCACTGCGGTTCGCATCGACCTCGGCCTACTTCACTGATCGTGCGCAAAGCGGGATCGCGCTGGATGCGCTGGCCCTGCCGCGCACCGTGCGCGCGACCGATCTGGCCAATTCGCGCCGAGCCGGCACTTCGGCGCTGCTCGATGCGCTGCTCGCCGGGACGGACGAACTTGTCGTCGCCGCCGAAAAGCGCCCGACTCAGGCCGGCAGTTCCGCGCAGGCCGGCTATGGCGACGGTGCGGCTGCGGCCCGGACCGGTAGGGGCGCCGGCACTACTGGCGGCGCGCGGTTGCTCGGCCATGCTGCGCTTACCCACGATATCGTCGATCGCTATACCTCGCGCGATCACCCGACGCCTTACGCTTATGAAGAACGCTTCGTGCGCGATGTCACGGTCGCGCAAATCCTGCTGCCGGCAGTGCGCGCCGCACTCGATGCCGCTGGCGTCACGGCGGACCGGATCGCGCAGGTTGCTTGCGCCGAACCGGTCGGCGGCTGCTGGAAATCGGTGGCCGGCAAGCTCAAGATCGCGGCACCCAATCACTGCGAGGCCGTCACCGAAAAGGCTGGTGATCTTGGTGCCGCCCACGCCCTGTTCGGCTTCGCGCTGGCGCTGGCTGCCGCCGCGCCGGGCGAGCTGGTGCTGCTGGTCGGCTTCGGCGGCGGCGCCGATGCGCTGGTGTTCGAAGTCGTCTCGCCGGTGGCGGGCGCGGCCGCAGTTGCCGCGCTGCTTGATGAAGGCCAGGCGCTCACCAGCATTACCCGGTTCCTCAGCCTGGTCGGCGAAGTTTCGCTCGACTGGGGGATGCGTTCCGAGTTCGAGCAGAAGGCCCAGGCCACCGCGCTCGAACGCGTCGGGCATGACATGATCGGCTTTATCGGCGGGCGCGACAGCACTGGCAACGTGCAGTTCCCGAAAAGCGCCTATCCGGTGAACCCGGCGCTGACCGAGCCGGAACAGATGACCGATGTCCGCCTTGCCGAACTGCAGGCGAAGGTCGTCTCGATCACCGCCGACCGGCTCAACTTCTCGCCCGATCCGCCGTTCGATTTCGGTCTCGTCCAGTTCGATAACGGCGCCCGCGTGCTGATGGAAATGGTCGATCGCCCGGCCACGGGCTTCGCGGTGGGCGATGCGGTGCGCATGCGCCTGCGGGTCAAGTCGCAGCACGCGCGGCTGGGCTTCCGCACCTATTTCTGGAAAGCGGCGCCGATCGCGCGCCCCAAGCTCGGAGACGCCTGATGGCGCGGGGAATCAGTGACAAGGTCGCCATTATCGGCATGGGCTGCACGCGCTTCGGCGAACGCTGGGACGTGGGCGCCGATGGCCTGATGGTCGAAGCCTTTGCCGAGGCGCTGGCCGATGCCGGGATTGAACGCAGCCGGATCGAGGCCGCATGGGTCGGCAATGCGCTGGATGATATCAACGTCGGCAACAGCGCGCTGCCCGCGGCCCACGCGCTGCGGCTGCCCGGCATTCCGGTGACGCGCGTGGAAAACATGTGCGCGACCGGCACCGAGGCGCTGCGCGGCGCGGCCTATGCGGTGGCGTCGGGCGCGGTCGATATCGCGCTGGCGATCGGGGTCGAGAAGCTCAAGGATACCGGTTATGGCGGCTTGCCGCTGCGCACCAAGGGTGTCCAGAACGATCTGTGGATGCCGTATGGTTCGGCGCCGGGCACGTTCGCCCAGCTCGCCGGGGCCTATGCCGCGCGCCACGGGATCGACGCGGCCGATCTGAAGCGGGCGATGGCCCACGTTTCGTGGAAAAGCCACCAGAACGGCGTGTACTCGCCCAAGGCGCACCTGCGTAACGCGGTGGACATGGACAAGATTCTCAATGCCCCGCTGATTGCCGATCCGCTCGGCCTGTTCGATTGCTGCGGCGTATCGGACGGCGCGGCCTGCGCCATCGTCACCACCCCGGAAATCGCGGCCGCACTGGGCAAGGCCGATCCGGTCACGATCAAGGCGATCCAGCTGTGCGCCAGCAACGGCTGGGAAATGCAGTTCGGCGCGTGGGACGGGGCCTCGGTCCCCAACACCCAGATTGCCTCGGGCCGCGCCTATGCCGAAGCCGGGATCAAGGATCCCCGCGCGGAACTCGATATCACCGAGGTGCATGACTGCTTCTCGATCACCGAACTGGTCATCATGGAAGATCTCGGCCTGTCCGATCCGGGCCGCGCCCCGGCCGATATCATGGACGGCCGCTATGACCGCGACGGCGCGATTCCGTGCCAGCTCGATGGCGGGCTCAAATGCTTCGGCCACCCGGTCGGTGCGTCGGGCCTGCGGATGGCTTATGAAGTCTATA
>JANLUV010000082.1:0-5053 GCA_031363685.1 Alphaproteobacteria bacterium
GGAACACGACCAGGCTGGAAACCTCGTCGGGTTCACCCACGCGGTGCATCGGCACGTTGCCCGAAGCGAGCACGATCTGCTCGTCGGTCAGCGTCGCGGTCATCATCGGCGTGCGGATGTAACCCGGGTGGACCGAGTTTACCCGGATCTTCTGCGCCGCGTATTCAATCGCCGCGAACTTGGTGATCCCGCGCACCGCGAACTTGCTTGCCGCATAAGCGACGTTCGGCGTGCCATAGATGCTGACGATCCCCGAAATCGACGAAACGTTGACGATCGACCCGCCGCCCGCGCGCTGCATCGAAGGCACCACCGCGCGGATGCCGAGGAACACGGCAGTCTGGTTGATCGCACAGACCTGCTCGTATTCCGCCAGCGAGAACTCGGTGGTGGCGCAGTTAGATCCGGTGATCCCGGCATTGGCGACCAGCACCGTCACCGGCCCGAACGCGCCTTCCGCTGCCGCCACCGCAGCAGCCCAGCCGGCCTCGCTGGCCACGTCAAGCTGGTGGAACCGGGTGGTGGCACCCAGTTCTGCCGCCAACCGCTCGCCCGCCGCCGCATTGATGTCGGTAATCAGGACCTTGGCGCCTTCGGCAACCAACCGGCGCGCATTGGCTTCGCCCATGCCCATACCCGCACCCGTAACAAACGCAAATTTACCTTAAAGTCGGGTCATGATCGGTCCTTCACGAATGGATCACCTCAAAACGAAAACGAACGGGAACTTGAGTTCCTGTTCGTTCTTTACCTAGGCGCAGGACTCATTGCCGTCCAAGCCAGAAAATGACGGTAGCGGCGATGGCGATAGCAGAGACGAAGGTGTGGGCACAGCGGTCGTATCGGGTGTGGATGCGCCGCCCGCGCCCGCAATTGCGCCATCTTGCGGCCGGATGATGCATTCGAGCTTTATTCGTCGGAGAAATTCGACTATTTATCGGATTCAAACAGGCGCAATTCGCAAGCGCCGGACGATCCTGACGAGAGGATGGAACCTTGGCCTTCACCACCCGCATTACCGAACTCCTCGATATCGAGCATCCGATCGTCCAGGGCGGCATGCAGAACGTCGGCGTCGCCGAACTCGCTGCGGCCGTGTCCGATGCGGGCGGACTGGGCCTGCTGACCGCGCTCACCTTCCCCTCACCCCAGGCGCTGCGCGAGGAAATCGCCCGCTGCCAGGCCATGACCAACAAGCCGATCGGCGTGAACATCTCGGTCTTCCCCGCGATCAATCCGCCCGACTATGCCGGGATCGTCGCCGCCATTGCCGATGCCGGGATCGACATCGTCGAAACCGCCGGCACGCCTGCGGTCCAGGAAGTGTGGGACATGATGCGCCCGCACGGAATGCGCGTGATCCACAAGTGCACCTCGATCCGCCACGCGCTCTCGGCCGAGCGGCGCGGCGTTCACGCCATTTCAATCGACGGGTTTGAATGCGCCGGCCACCCCGGTGAGGATGATATTCCCGGGCTGGTCCTGATCCCCGTCGCAGCCGACAAGCTGAAAGTGCCGCTCCTTGCCAGCGGCGGTATCGCCGACGGGCGCGGGCTGGCGGCGGCGCTGGCGCTCGGCGCAGACGGCATCAACATGGGCACCCGGTTCTGCGCCACCCAGGAAGCGCAGATCCATGCCAACGTGAAGCAGGCCTACGTCGATAATGACGAGCGCGGCACGGTCATCCTGTTCCGCAAGCTGAACAACAGCGCCCGCGTCGGCCGCAACAGCGTGGCGGAACAGGTCGTCGCCATTCTCGACCGGCCCGAAACCACGTTCGCCGATGTCGCCCCGCTGGTGGCGGGGGCAAAGGGCCGCGAATTGCTGCAGACCGGCAATCTCGACGCCGGAATCTACTGGGCCAGCCTCGCGCTTGGCCTGATCCACGACGTGCCGACCTGCCGCGATCTGATCGACCGGATCATCGCCGACGCCGAGGCGATCATCACCGGCCGCCTCGCCGGGATGGTCGCGCACCGCCAGACGGCCATCGCCATATGACCCTGCTCGCCCCGGATTCGGCCTGATTCAAAAACCGAATGAACGTCGCATTTCGCGTTGACATGGCTCCGGGTCAGCCATAACCTGAATATGAACGTCCTGACCGGGCCGGCTTACCGCGCGCAGCGACTGTCGGCCGGGCTGCGGTTGTGATAATATCGCGCAGCACGGAACGGACAAAACGTCGGAAATTTACCGGCACGGAACGGCCGCTGGGGATTGGAAGGCATGATCGACAAGCGGTACGAAAACGCTCGGGAAGCGCTGCACGATGTGTTTGACGGCGCCGCGATCATGATCAGCGGCTTCGGCGATGCTGGCGTGCCGCACGAACTGGTCGATGCGCTGGTCGATCACGGCGCGACCGACCTGACCGTCATCAGCAACAACGCCGGCGGCGGCGAGATCGGCATTGCCGCGCTGATGAAGGCCAAGCGGGTGCGCAAGGTGATCTGCTCGTTCCCGCGCATGGCCGCCTCGCACCATTTCGAGGAACGCTACCGCGCCGGCGACGTCGAACTCGAACTCGTGCCGCAGGGCAACCTGGCGTGCCGCATCGAGGCTGCCGGGGCCGGGCTTGGTGCGGTCTACACCCCCACCGGCTTCGGTACGCTGCTCGCACAGGGCAAGGAAACGCGCGAGATCGACGGGCAGATGTACGTGCTGGAATATCCGATCAAGGCCGATTTCGCGCTGATCAAAGGCCTCACCGGCGATCGCTGGGGCAACCTTATCTACCGCAAGGCAGCGCGCAATTTCGGGCCGATCATGGCGATGGCGGCCAAGACCACGATCGCCCAAGTATCGAACATCGTCGAACTGGGCGCAATCGATCCGGAAACGGTCATCACTCCGGGCATCTTCGTCCAGCGCGTGGTAAAGCTGGTGCCGGCGGCGGCTGCCGCCGTCGCGGCCGCCTGAGGGGAGCAGACCGATGCAGCGCATGACCCGCGAACAGATGGCCGCCCGCGTCGCCCGGGACATTCCCGAGGGCGCCTATGTCAACCTTGGCATCGGCGTGCCGACCATGGTCGCCAACTTCCTGCCCGCCGATCGCGAGATCATTCTGCAGAGCGAAAACGGCATTCTTGGCATGGGCCCCGCGCCGGCCGAGGCGGACATCGACTGGGATCTGATCAACGCCGGCAAGCAGCCGGTCACCCTGCTCGCGGGCGGCGCCTTCTTCCACCACGGCGATAGCTTTGCGATGATGCGCGGCAGCCATATCGACATCTGCGTGCTCGGCGCGTTCCAGGTGTCGGTAACCGGCGATCTGGCCAACTGGAACACCGGCGCGCCCGGTTCGATTCCGGCGGTGGGCGGCGCGATGGACCTTGCGGTCGGGGCCAAGCAGGTGTTCGTGATGATGGACCTGATGACCAAGACCGGGGAAAGCAAGCTGGTCGACAAATGCACTTATCCCCTTACCGGGATCGGCTGCGTCACCCGGCTCTACACCGACGTCGCGATCTTCGAACTCGGGCTGGACGGCGCCGAGGTGATCGAAATGCACGGCGGCCTGTCGCATGGCGAACTCGAAGCGATGACCGGGGTGCCGCTGCGCAGCCGGTTGCCGGCTTAAGTCTCGCGGCGTGATGTTGGCCGCCTGAGACACCCCGCCACCTGCAAGCGCAGGGCCGGCCAATGGAGAGGAATTAGCGTTTGACTGATGAAACCTCGGAATTCACCCCGCCCGAACCGTTGCGCGTGCCCGGGTGGGCACACGCCGCCGGTATTCTCGATCTGGGTCCGGCCGTCCGCACCGAAGGCCCCGCGGCAGGCATGGACCGCGCGCTGATCTGCGAGCGAATCGCGCGCTATTGCTGGTCCTATGATGAACGCCGGCTCGACCTGCTGGCCGGCTGCTTCACCGAAGATGCGGTGTGGGAAGGCAATGTCCTCGGCCGCGTCGCGATCGGGCCGTTCGAGGGCCGCACCCGGATCCGGGACTGGCTCAGCGAATTCTGGCCGCACCAACACGATCAGCGCCGTCACATGCTGCTCAACACCATCGTCGAGGACCAGACCGGCGATACCGCCACCACGCTCAGCTATCTGCTGCTGATGGCCAGCACCGGCGCGGTCGCCTCGATCGAATCGATGGGCTTCTACAAGGTTGCCTATCGCCGCGAGGGCGGTCACTGGTTCATCAGCCGCCTGACCGCCGGGTTCGACAAGCCGTTCTGGCCGGGCGACCTTGAAAAGATGAGCAACCGGGGCCGCGTGCGCCACGGTGTCGCCGAACAGGCCTGAACGGCCAGACACGGGTTGCACGGGTTGCGGGGCCGATCCGGCCCGGACCACACTGCGGGAGCGCGATCGATGATACGCCTGGTGCAACTGCTTCGCCGCCCGCATGGCATGTCCGCCGCCAAGTTCAGCGCGGTCTGGCGCGATGAACATGGGCCGCTGATCGCCTCGCTGCAGACTTCGCTCGATCTGGTCCGCCACGTCCAGCTTCACCGCGATCCGGCCGGGCAGGGTCTCGATAGCGCCGCCGCAACCGCGCGCGGCGGAATGCAGCCGCCGTTCGACGGGATCATGGAAACCTGGTGGCGTTCGGAAGCGGCGCTGCGCGCCACGCTGGACAGCGATGTCGGCCGCGCCGCGCATGATCTGCTGATCGACAGCGAACGCCGCTTTGTCGATCTGGCCGCCTCGCCGCTGTGGCTGGCGCGCGAATATCCGCAAGTCGCGTCAGGCTTCGCCCGCCCCGCTGCGGGGCTGCGCAGCGGGGTGATGCGGCTGCATTTCGCGCTGCAGCCCCTGCCCCACCTGACCGATGACGCGGCGCGGCGCTACTGGCTGACCCAGCACGGGCCGCTGGTCCGCTCACACGCCGTCGCGCGCGGGACCATGGCCTATAATCAGGTCCACCGTGACGATGCGCCGTCTGCGATAGAACTCACTGCGGCGCTGGCCGCCCCGCGCGGCACCACCGCCGCGCCCTATCTCGGCCATGCCGAAGCGTGGTTCGACCGGCTATGCAGCCAGGGCGAGGCCAGCGGAGCCACCTGCTGCCAGCGGCCCGCTGCAATCTGATCAATGGTGG
>JANLUV010000110.1:0-5358 GCA_031363685.1 Alphaproteobacteria bacterium
GCGCGCCAGCTTGTTGGCATTTTCCAGCATTCCCCGCGAATTATCCGAAAACCAGAACTCAACGCCCGACTGGAACAGGTACGACGCGAAGATCACCACCAGCAAGGTCGGGATCGCCGAAATCAGCGAGAAGAAGAACACCAGCTGGGTGTGCAGCCGCCCGGTGCCGCCCAGCGTTTCCGCGGCGCGGCGCAGCGCCATCCGGCGGCCGAGCAGGACCAGCAGGGCCATCGCCGGAACCAGCGTGCCGATCAGCAGGGTGGCGGTGACCGCCGACGGCATCAGTTCGCGCTCGGACTGGGCGCGGATGGTGGCGAAGGTGACCACGGTCATCGCGAGGAAGACTACGGCGGCGATCACTTCGATCACCGCGAACAGGTTGGCCCGGCGCGCGGCGACCTGCACCCGCCGCCACCAGCGCGGAAAGCCGGTGCGGCGCACGCGCCCGCCGCTCGCGCCCGCAGCGGCTGCGCCGGGATGAACAGGAGGGGCCGTCACGTCTTGCACCATCGTTGCAACTCTACAACAACGACTGTTGCCATTTTGCAAGGCCAAATCGGCCAATCGTGTGAAACGGGCCTAGCTGCGGCGGGCGAACCCTTCGGGATCAAGGTCGAGTTCGCTCAGCCGCTTGCGCAGGGTGTTGCGGTTGATCCCGAGGATCTGGGCCGCGCGCAGTTGGTTGCCGCCGGTTTCGCGCAGAACCTGCGCGAACAGCGGACGCTCGAACGCGGCCAGCGCCTCGTCATAGACGCGGCCGGGCGGCGGCGCTTCGAGCTGGAGCCAGCGCACCACCGCGATTTCAAGCGCCGGCCCGGAATCGCCCTGCAGCCCCTCGCCCCGCTGGCTTTGCGCCAGCGGCGGGCCGAGCGCGGCGGCATCGACCACATCTTCGCGGGCGAGCAGCGCCAGCCGGTAGATGAAGTTCTTGAGTTCGCGCACATTGCCGCGCCACGGCTGGCGCTGGAGCAGTTCGGCGGCATCCGCGGTCAACTGGCGGCGCGGCAGGCCCTCAAGCGCGGCGAGCCTGAGGAAATGATTGGCCAGCGCTTCGATATCGTCGGTCCGCTCACGCAAAGCGGGCATGTTGATCGGCACGACGTTGAGCCGGTAGTACAAGTCCTCGCGGAACTGGCCGGCGGCGATCAGCGGTTCGAGGTCCTTGTTGGTTGCCGCGACGATGCGGGCATCGATCGAGACTTCCTCGCGCCCGCCGACGCGGCGGATCGAGCCCGATTGCAGCGCGCGCAGCAGGCGGGTCTGGGCCTGCATCGGCATGTCGCCGATTTCATCAAGGAACAGCGTGCCGCCGGCGGCCTGCTCGTACTTGCCGATATGGCGCGCGACGGCGCCGGTGAAGGCGCCCTTTTCGTGGCCGAACAGCTCGCTTTCGATGAGGTCGGCCGGGATCGCGGCGGTATTCACCGCAACGAACGGCCCATCCCGGCGGTGGCCCAGCTGGTGGATCGCCTCGGCCACCAGTTCCTTGCCGGTGCCCGATTCGCCCAGGATCAGCACGGTCAGGTCGTTGCGCAGGACGCGGGTGATCATCCGGTAGACCGCCTGCATCGGTGCGCTGCGGCCGACCAAGGGCAATCCCTGCGCGGCCGGTTCATCATCGTCCATCTGGTCGGGCTGCCCGGAAGCGCCGACGGCCTGGCGGACGGTGCGGGCGAGTTCGTCGATATCGAACGGCTTGGGGAAATATTCGAAGGCGCCGGTGTCGCTGGCCCGCACCGCGGTATCCAGCGTGTTCTGCGCCGAGAGGATGATCACCGGCATCCCGGGCCGTAGCGCGCGCACGGCAGCGAGCGATTCGATCCCGTCCCCGTCGGTCAGCATCACATCGGTGACCAGCGCGGCGAATGGCTGCAGCGCCAGCAACCGGTCACGCTCGACCACCGAATCGCAGCGGGTCACGTCGAACCCTTCGGCTTCGAGCGCGGCGGTGATGACGATCGCGATCGATGCGTCGTCTTCGACAAGCAGGACGCTCACACTGCCCCGATCCATCCTGATCCCTTCACCCGGACTGTTCTACGCAGCCTTGCTGCGGCGGATTTTGCCCACATCCTGCGCCAGCGGCAGGTGGATGCGGAAATGGGTCCAGCCGCCGATCTCGTCGCGTTCGTAGGTGATGCGCCCGTTCATGTCGCGCACCAGTTTGCGAACCAATGCCAGGCCAAGGCCCTGCCCGGTCTTCTTGGTGGTGACGAACGGCTCGAAAATGTGGTCGCGCATCGCCGGATCGACGCCGGGGCCGTTGTCGGACACCCGCAGTTCGATCGGCAGGCGCACCGGCTTGCCGCCGTTGACCGCGTTAAGCTGGAGCCCGCTGGAAAACCGGGTGCGCACCACGACGCGCGGGATGGGCGCCTTGCAGCACGCCTCCGCCGCGTTGGACAACAGGTTGATCAGCACCTGCACCAGCGCATCGCCGCTGCCGAGCACGGCGGGCAGCGAGGGATCGAACTCCTCCTCGATCCGCGGCCCTTTCCCCGCCGCGTCGATCACCGCGCGGGCGCGGCGGACGGCTTCGTGGAGGTTGCACGGCGCGACCGGCGCGGCCGTGCGGCGCGACAGGGTCTGCATTTCGTCGATCAGCTTGGCGATCCGATCGACCTCGTCGACGATCAGGCTGGTCAGCGCCTGGTCTTTCCCGCTCACCTTGCGGCCGAGCAGCTGCGCCGCGCCGCGAATGCCCGCCAGCGGGTTCTTGATTTCGTGCGCCAGGATTTCCGGCGCGCGCAGCACCGAATCCTCGGCCCCGCCCGGATCCTCGCCCAGTGCTTCGGCGGCGCTGGCATCCTGCAGCGTGACGACCTGCCAGCCGGGACTTTCCACCACCGGGGAGATCGTCACATCCAGCCGGCGCGGGCCGATCCCGGCAATGATCGCGCCGGCATCGCGCACCGTCAGCGGCGCATCGGTATCGCCAACCCGCTGGGCCAGCCGGGGTTCGTCAAAGGTGATGAGTTCGAGCAGCGGCCGCCCGGCGACCCGGCGATAGCTTTGTCCGAGGAACTGTTCGGCCGCCGGATTGGCCCCGGCCATGCGCTGTCCCGGCCCGAGCAGCAGGACCGCCACGGTCAGGCTGGCCAGCTGGCGGTGAGCGTCGGGTTCGGGAATGCCGTTCATCATCGGTTCGGTCACGCCGCTTCGCGCTCCAGCGGCATCCGCCGGAGCGGTGCCCCCGCGACGAACGGGCCATAGAAATCGTGCAGCCAGCGCACCACTTCATCCGGATCGTCGACGAAGTTCACCTTGTTGCGGAACTCGGCCGAGCCGGGCAGGCCCTTGGTGTACCAACCGAGGTGCTTGCGGGCCATCTTCACGCCGGTTTCGCGGCCATAATGGTCCAGCATCGCCTGATAATGTTCGAGCAGCGTGGCGAACTGCACCGCGATCGCGGGATCGTCGAGCGCCTCGCCGGTACGCCACCAGTGCATCACCTGGCCCAGCAGCCACGGCTTGCCATAGGCCCCGCGCCCGATCATCAGCCCGTCGGCGCCGGACTGGTCCAGCGCGGCCGCCGCATCTTCGATCCCGCAGATATCACCGTTGACCACCACCGGGATGGTCACCGCATCCTTGACCCGGCGCACGAAGCTCCAGTCGGCCGAGCCTTTGTACATCTGGTTGCGGGTGCGGCCGTGGACGGTGATCATCTGCACGCCGAGATCCTGCGCGATGCGGGCAAGTTCCGGGGCGTTCAGGCTATCGTGGCACCAGCCCATCCGCATCTTGACGGTAACCGGCACGCTGACCGCCTTGACCGTCGCCTCGATCAGCGCGGCGGCAAGCCCGACATCGCGCATCAGCGCGGACCCGGCATCGCCGTTGACCACCTTGCGCACCGGGCAACCCATGTTGATATCGATAATCGCCGCGCCGCGATCCTCGTTCAGCTTGGCCGCCTCGGCCATTTCACGGGGCTGGCAGCCGACCAGTTGCATCGACACCGGTTCCTCGATCGGGTCCCACGCCGTTTTCTGGATCGACTGGCGGGTCTCGCGGATCGCGGCGGGCGAGGCGATCATCTCGGTGACATTCAGCCCCGAGCCGAACCGGCGGACCAGCCGGCGGAACGGCAGGTCGCTCACCCCGGTCATCGGCGCAAGCACCACCGGGCAGGCGATCGCTACCGGCCCGATTGCGATCGGTTTCAGTTCGGGAGGGATGGGAAGCGGGCTGGTCATCGAAATATGCCTAAAAAACAGGCAGCTCATAGTGGATTGTCCTTTGCCCCGCAAGCGATTAGCGCCCGGGCGTGATGACCGATCAAGCCCCCCTGCCCGCTGGCCCCGTTCCTGCCCGCATCGCTGCAATCGTAGTCGCGGCGGGCGCCGGGCTGCGCGCGAGCCAGCCATGTCCCAAGCAGTTTGCCCTGTGGCGCGGGGCTCCGGTCGTGCGCCATTCGGTCACCGCGCTGGTTGCAGCGGGTTGCGATCCGGTGGTGGTGTGCATCCCCGGGGGAGCGGACGAGGTGGCCGCAGCGGCGTTGGCGGGTTTGCCGGTGCGGCTGGTGACCGGCGGGGCCACCCGGCAGGAATCGGTCCGCGCGGGGCTGGAGGCGCTCGCCGCAGCTGCTCCGTCGCTGGTGCTGATCCACGATGCCGCGCGGCCGGTCCTGCCGCGCGGCGTGATCGACCGGCTGGCGGCGGCGCTGGACCGCGCGCCGGGTGCGATTCCCGTGCTGCCGGTGGTCGACAGCCTGTGCCACGATATTGCGGGCCGGATGGGCGATCCGGCCGACCGCGCGGGGCTGCGCCGGGTGCAGACCCCGCAGGCGTTCCGGTTTGCCGATATTCTGGCCGCCCACCGCGCGTGGCCGGGCGCCGCCGATGCCGGGGACGACGCGCAAGTGGCGCGCGCCGCCGGGCTGGCCGTGGCGCTGGTCGAGGGAGATGAAGCCTTGCACAAGCTGACGTTTGGGAGTGACTTCACCGCTGCCCTGCCCCCGGTGCGGATCGGCACCGGCTATGACGTCCACCGCCTGAAAGCGGGCGAGGAGTTGTGGCTGTGCGGATTGCGGATCGACCATAACCACGGGCTGTCGGGCCATTCCGATGCCGATGTGGCGATCCACGCGCTGGTCGATGCGCTGCTCGGCGCGATCGGTGCGGGCGATATCGGCCAGCACTTCCCCCCGAGCGACCCGCAGTGGAAGGGCGCCTCGTCCGACCGCTTCCTGCGCCATGCGGCTGCTTTGGTGCGCGAATCCGGTCACGCCATCGGCAACGTTGATGTCACGTTAATCTGCGAAGCTCCAAGGATCGGGCCGCACCGCCCGGCGATGCGCGCCCGGCTGGCCGAATTGCTGGACGTTGACATCGGCGCGGTCAGCGTCAAGGCCAC
>JANLUV010000130.1:0-1733 GCA_031363685.1 Alphaproteobacteria bacterium
CCGAAGTTGTACGTCAGCGTGCCAAGCAGGCTGTGCGAACGCCAACGGGTGTGGACGTCGTCAGTGTCCAGCGACAACATCTTCAGGCCTGGAACATTGAAGAACCGGTACTTGACGCCCACATCCCAGTGGCTGCTGATAGGCGCGCGAACGCCTGCCAAGGCCTGCCAGGCGAAGCGTGTGTCGGAGTCGTTGATCACCGGGCTGAAGTCGCCGATATTTGCTTTGACGCGGGCGATACCCGCGCCGCCGCCGACGAAGCCTTGCAGGCCATTGTCGGGACCGAAGTCGAGGAGGGCGTTGGCCATGAAGCTAAGTGCGTCAACGTGGCCGATTGCGGGAACGGCTGCCCCGCCCGTAGGGCTCAGCGCGTCGGCATTAGCGCGGCGGTTGCTGGCTTCGGTTTCGAGGCGGAACATGCCGAAATCGTAACCGATGATGCCGCCGAAGTCGTAACCAGTCTTGGTTTCCAGCTTTCCGGCGTCATTAACGCCGTTGATATCCAAAGACATATCTTCGACCAGCATCAGGCCGCCATCGACTTCAATGTACCACGACTTGTCACGGGCCAGAGCCGGCGTGGCAAGAGCCGTGGAGGCCATTACCATTCCTATGACCAGTTTCCGCATTATGAAATCCCCTTTTTCGATTTGATGCCACCGAGTGGCTGTTTGTCTATCGTCTTCAAAATGGCCGGGCAAGCGTGCAAAATGCGCATCTGTTGCAGAAAGATCACAAAATCGGCGGCTTTCAGTATGAAAGCGACACCGAAATACCCTCATGTGCGGCAGTAACGAGCATCAGGTAATCAGGGTCCCGACATTCAAGCCGAAAAGACCCCGGTTTGCCGCAGCGCAGCAATCAGTCCGGCTAGCATGGCACGAGCTTCGGCGTCTACAACCGAACCTCCAGTCGCGGGGGCTGGCGCAGTCGCACCTGCCCAGCTACCGCCAGCGACGCGCAGGTCCTGTCCGGTGGCCTTGTTCATTATCCGCATGCCCTCGCGCGGTTCTACGAACAGCCACTGACCGGCTTGGCGCAAGGCCAACTGCCCCTCACGGCCCGCCCAGACTCCGCCGGCGCTCGCCGTAATCAACCACGCGGTGCCGTCGATGGGCGAACTGGGCGACCCTGCCGCTTCGCCTTCGACTGCGCAGTGCAGCAATCCGTCGACCAACGAAAGCGCTTCGTTGACGAACGCTTCCTTCTGCGCCTGCCCGGCGAATAGCAGCGGCAGGGCAAAGCGCGGGCTGGCACTTTCAAAGCTAATCGGATCGCTCATGGGGATGTCCTCGCAAGATATCAGGGCAGGGTTGTAAGTAATAGTGGTTCTGACACGGCATAACTTCCGCGTTGACGAACTATGACAGCCTCGCCGGGTGCCGCCGCGTGCAGAAAAGCAAGCTGGGCGGAATCGATCCTCAGGAACGCATTGGCAGTCGTCCATCGCGCAAGTGGCGCCGATATACTGCCGACGATCACGTCATAGCTTTCGGCTTGTTCGTGCAAGGGCGCTTCGACACCATCCAGCCAAGTCCACACACCGCGCGAACGCCGGGTCCAGCGCAGTGTCAAGCTGCCGTCTGCGTCAACATCCATCCTGGGATGTACCGGGAACAGCGGTCGTTGAGTCAGGCCCCGACAACCGATCGGTGCTGCCGCAGGATCGCTGTCGCCAAGTCCTATGGCCAGGATTGTCGCGGCGGGGTTGTGGCCTATTGCGGCTCCGTCAA
>JANLUV010000143.1:0-2846 GCA_031363685.1 Alphaproteobacteria bacterium
GGGGAGGGCGATGATGCTGCGATCGATCTCGGCGATGGTCCGGCAGCCGGTAAGCTGCATCGCAACCCGCATTTCTGCCTCGATCAGCGCGAGCATTTGCGCCACCCCGGCCTCGCCCCCGGCAGCAAGCGCATAGGCCCAGGCGCGGCCCAACAGCACCCCCTTCGCGCCCAGCGCGAGCAGGCGTACCACATCAAGGCCGGAGCGGACCCCGCCATCGGCGAGTACGGTCAGACGGTCCCCCACGGCCTCGACGATCGGGGGCAGGGCGTTTGTGGCCGACAGCACGCCATCCAGTTGGCGTCCGCCGTGATTGGACACCACGATCCCATCCGCCCCAAGGTTCGCGGCTTCGCGGGCATCAGCGGGGTCGAGCAGGCCCTTGAGGATCAGCGGGCCCTTCCATTCGGCGCGGATGAAATCGAGGTCGCGCCAATGGATCGACGGGTCGAAATTGGCCCCCAGCCATGCGATGAAATCGGCCAGGCCGCTGCGCCCCTGCAGCGCGGGTGCGATGTTGCCCAGCCCATGCGGGCGGCCCCGCAGCCCGACGTCCCACGCCCACTGCGGCCGCGCCAAGGCCTGGCCGACCCGCCGCACTGCGCCGCGCGGGCCGGGAGCACCGGCCAGCCCGCTGTGGTGATCGCGGTAGCGGACCCCCGGCACTGGCATGTCGACCGTGAAGACCAGCGCCGAGCATCCCGCTGCCGCTGCCTGCGCGATCAGATCGCGCATGAACCCCCGGTCGCGCAGGACGTAAAGCTGGAACCAGAACGGTCCCTGCGCAGCGGCGGCAACTTCTTTAAGCGGACACACCGAAACGGTGGACAGCGTGAACGGAACACCAGCAGCCTCGGCCGCCCGCACGGCCTGGCATTCACCGCGCCGCGCGCTCAGCCCGGCAAGGCCGATCGGGCCGAGTGCAACCGGCAGCGCCTGCTTTCGGCCGAACAGTTCGGTTGACAGGTCAAGCTGCGAAACATCGCGCAGCACCCGCTGGCGCAAGACGATATCCGCCAGATCGGTGATATTCCGGCGCAGCGTGACTTCGCCGTAGGAGCCGCCATCAATATATTCGAACAGGAAGCGCGGCAGGTGGCGGCGCGCGGCGGCGCGGAAATCGGCGATACTGGCGATGATCATGGCAATCGCCCTCCCGGCGACTCGGTGCCTAATTGCACACTGTGCGACGCAGGTGGGGTGCGATCAAGGTGCCTTTCGGGACCGGCTGCCACGCGCGTTAACCGTTCTTCCGCGTACCGGCTGGTTCACGCGCTGCCAAGCAGTTGGTGTGATGAAGGTTGACCAGTGGCGCGGTTGCCATCGCACGGCAGCCGAAGGCACCATCTGACCCGAACCTTGTGGATGGAGCATTACCAATGGCCGGACCGACCGACCTTGAACAACTGTTGCTCGAACTGGTCAACGCAGCCCGGCTGGACCCCATGGGCGATGCGGCGCGCTACATTTCCAATTACGGCGCGACCGCCAGTTCGGCCAATCCCGATATCCAGAACGCGCTGACCTATTTCGGGGTCAGCGGGTCAGCCTTGTTGTCGGCCTTTTCGGGGCTGGTACCGGTTAGACCGCTGGTATGGAACGACACGCTCGGCGGCACCGCGCAGGCGCACAGCGCCGCTATGATCGGCGCCGCACAGCAGACCCACCAGGCCCCCGGCGAGCCAGGCCTGGGCCCGCGCGTGCTGGCGGCCGGGTACAACTTCACGCTGCTGGGCGAGAACGTCTACGCCTATTCCAAGTCGGCGCTGTATGCCCACGCCGGGTTCATGGTCGACTGGGGCGGCTCGGCGGCAACCTTCGGGATGCAATCGCCAGCGGGCCACCGCGTCAACCTGATGAACGCAACGTACACCGAGATCGGCATCGACGTTACCGCCTACACCCCCACCGGACCGACTTCGCTTGGCCCGCTGGTGGTCACGCAGGACCTTGGCGCGCGGGGCAAGCTGTTCGTGCTGGGCGTTGCCTATGCGGACACCGATCACAACAGCTTCTATTCGGTGGGTGAAGGCCGCGCCGACCTTGCCATACAAGTCACCGGCGGCGGTGCGGCGATGAGTAC
This sequence comes from Alphaproteobacteria bacterium, assembly GCA_031363685.1. GTDB lineage: Bacteria > Pseudomonadota > Alphaproteobacteria > Sphingomonadales > Sphingomonadaceae > Novosphingobium. The sequence goes on from JANLUV010000143.1 coordinate 2,084, forward strand.
GGCGAGCGGCGGGTTCGGGCTGGAAATCGCCGCTGGTTTGCGTACGATCACGCTGACCGGCGGCGGACTGGCCAGCGCGGTGACGGTGAATACTACCATCGCCGCCGGCAACCTCAAGCTCGATGTCGTAGGCGGCACGGTCCTGAATGCGTCGGGCGACGTCACTGTCAGTGGGCCGATCACCGAATTGCACGGACTGTTCGCCGGAGGGCAGGCGCTGACTGCCGGTTCTGGCGCCCAGACGGTGTATGGCAATGCCGGCAACGACACGATTGACGGCGGGACGGGCGCGGATCGGCTTTACGGCGCGGGCGGAGACGACATCTACCGGGTCGATCACGCCAGCGACCAAGTGTTCGAGGTGCTCGGGCAAGGTACCGACACGGTGATTTCTGCCGCCGGGTTCTACCTGTCCCAGAACATTGAAAACCTGACGCTGGCGGCTGGAGTGGGCGATATTTTCGGGGTCGGCAACGCGCTTGGCAATGCGCTGACCGGCAACGCAGGCGCGAACCTGCTGATCGCGGGTGCGGGGGATGATGTGGTCCATGGCGGCGCCGGCAATGACACGCTGTTCGGGCAGGACGGCGCAGACCGGCTGCTGGGCGATGCCGGGATCGACATCCTCGTCGGCGATGCGGGCAGCGACACCATCGACGGCGGCGACGGCGGCGACGCGCTTTATGGCGGCGCGGGCGAAGATACCCTGACCGGCGGGGCCGATTTCGTGACCGATATCCTGAACGCTGGCGACGGCAACGAC
>JANLUV010000233.1:0-3930 GCA_031363685.1 Alphaproteobacteria bacterium
GCGGGGGTCTTGCCCATCATCATCTTGGCGTCGTCGCCGACCGCCTTGACCCGCTTGATCCCGTTGATGGTTTCGATCGCCACGACCGACGGCTCGTTCAGCACGATGCCCCGATCCTGCGCGTAGACGAGCGTGTTCGCAGTGCCGAGGTCAATCGCCAGGTTCTGCGAACCAATCTTGAAGAATCGGGACATCAGTGAGGACATCAGGGAATCCGTGGCTTTTTCGCAAATTGGCGGCCATTTTTGCGAGTGCGAAACGGGGCCGCCCGGTTGGGGAAGCGGCTTCTTAGCGCAGCCGTGCGACAAAGGCCAAAATTTTGTCGTCAAAGCGGAGGATACCTGTTCCGGCCATCTCGAACTCACCGCACTTCATCGCTAGGGTGGACAGGTATCATGCCCATTATCCGCCGCTTGCCTGAAACGCTCGTCAACCGCATCGCCGCCGGAGAGGTGGTCGAGCGTCCGGCCGCTGCGCTCAAGGAACTGGTCGAAAATGCGATCGACGCCGGGGCCGCCCAGATCGCCGTGCGGCTGGCCAGCGGCGGGCTTGACCTGATCGAGGTGACTGATGATGGCTGCGGGATGACCCCGGCGGAAATCGGCCTGGCGCTGGAGCGCCACGCCACGTCCAAGCTACCGGACGAGGCGATCGAGCTGGTGACGACATTGGGGTTCCGCGGAGAAGCCTTGCCGTCGATTGCCAGTGTCGCCCAGCTGACGATCGAAAGCCGGCCTATGCTGGCGAACGAGGGCGGAACGTCGAGCGAAGGGTGGCGACGAACGGTGGATCACGGCGCGGTGACGGGCGAAGGCCCCGCTGCCCTGCCGCCGGGCACGCGCATCCGGGTGGAGAACCTGTTCGGCCGGGTGCCCGCGCGGCGCAAGTTCCTGCGCAGTGCGCGCAGCGAATATGCCGCCTGTCTCGATGTGGTGCGGCGGCTGGCGATGGCCCGGCCCGACGTTGGCTTCACGCTGGAACACGACGGCCGCCGGGTGCTGGCGGTGCAGGCCGGTGAGGGGCTGGCCCAGCGCGTCGCCCGCCTGATCGCGCGCGAACTGGCCGACGACGGGGTGGTGATCGACGCCGAGCGCGAACTGGCCGGTTCATCGGCGCGGCTGACCGGGGTGGCCGGCCTGCCGACCTTCAATCGCGGCGTGGCCGATCACCAGTACCTGTTCGTCAACGGCCGCCCGGTGAAGGACCGGCTGCTGATCGGCGCGGTGCGCGGCGCCTATGCCGACATGCTGGCACGCGATCGCCACGCCGTGCTGGCGCTATTCCTGGAAGTCCCGCCCGAAGAAGTGGACGTCAACGTCCACCCGGCCAAGACCGAGGTGCGCTTTCGCGATCCGGCGTTCGTGCGCGGGTTCATCGTCAGCGGACTGCGCCATGCGCTGGACGGCGGCGCCCGGAGGACCGCGCAAGGGCCGGCCGCGAGCGCGATGGGCAACTGGCAGACCGAACCGATTGCGCCGGTTGCGCCCACGCTGGGCTCGCTGTTCGCGCGCGAACATTCCTCGCCTCGGCTGGGCGAGGCGGGGCGGCTGTGGCGCGGCTATGAACAGGCGGTGATGGTGCCGCGCGAAGGGGAACTGGAACCTTCCGGCCGCGCCGAAGAATCCGCGCCGCTTGAACCGGATGCGCCGGATTATCCGCTCGGCGTGGCGCGCGGGCAGGTGGCGCGCACCTATATCGTTGCCGAAGCGGCCGACGGACTGGTGCTGGTCGACCAGCACGCCGCGCACGAACGGCTGGTGCTGGAACGGCTGAAGGCGGCCGGCGCGGGCGACAGGATGGCGGCGGCGCAGGCGCTGCTGCTGCCCGAAGTGGTCGAACTGGACGAACCCGCGTGCGACCGGCTGGAGGAGAACGCCGCCCGGCTGGCCGAATTCGGCCTTGTCCTCGAACGGTTCGGCCCGGCTGCAATGCTGGTCCGCGCGATTCCGGCGCCGCTGGCCAACGGCGATGTGCAGTCGCTGGTGCAGGACGTGGCCGATGACCTGGCGCAGAACGGCGATGCCCTGTTGCTGGGAGAGCGGCTGGACCATGTGCTGGCGACGATGGCGTGCCATGGATCCGTTCGGGCGGGTCGTGCGTTATCGGTTGCAGAGATGAACGCACTCCTGCGCGAGATGGAACGCACCCCCCGCTCGGGCCAGTGCAACCACGGCCGCCCGACCTGGGTCAAGCTGGCGCACGCCGACATCGAGAAACTGTTCGGGAGAAAGTAATGCAGGAACGCCCGGTACGTGCGGCATCGATGGTGCTGCCAGTGGTTTGCCTGCTCATCTCATCGTGCAGCGAAAAGCCGAAAAACCCGGTGCGTCAGGCGCACGAGGATGCGCGCGACATTGCCATGGTCAATGCCGCGCAGGACACCAAGCCCCCGCCAAGCCCGCTTGAACCCGAGCCGATTACTGCGGCAGATATCGAGGTCAACCAGTTCTATGGCGCCGGCTGCAACCTGGTTCCGGCGGACCAGCCAGGCGGCAATCCGATCCTTGTGGCCAACGATCGCCGCGCGGTCCTGAAGATCAGCGGCAAGTTCGTCACCTTTGCTGCGGACCCCGGCAGTGCCGTTCTGGCGATGGGTGCGCGCAGTCACTATGTCGGCAAGGCCCAGTCGCTGGATCTGCAACGCGCAACCAGCGGGGGCACGCAGCTGGGCGAAGAGGCCTCGCGCTGGGCAGCCAGCATGGCGGTGCGCGATGCGTGGGGCCAGATGGTCTATTCGGCGGGCGGCGAACTGGTGTGCGGTAACTAATCCGCGATCGGAGCTTCGGGGTTGCGCACGCGAATCATCCCGGTGCTGGTCAGCCGCATCACTTCCTCGCCATGCTGGTTAAGCGTGCGCTGCTGCACCTGCATCAGTCCGAGATCGGGGCGCGAGCGGCTGCGGCGCTTTTCGGTGACTTCAACTTCGAGGGTCAACACGTCGCCGGGATAGACCGGGCGGGTCCAGCGCATGTCCTTTACCCCGGCGCCGCCCCGGCTGTCCTGCCGCGAGAGGAAGCCATCGACCAGCAGCCGCATGGTGATCGCGGCGGTCTGCCAGCCGCTCGCGGCCAGTTTGCCGAACGGGCCAACCGCTGCGGCAGCATCATCGAGGTGGAAATCCTGCGGATCATATTCGGCCGCGAAGGTCAGAACGTCCGCGCGCGTGACTTCGTATCGGCCGAACCGTTCCGGCTGACCGACCGCAATATCCTCGAAGCAAAGCTTGGCGATATCCATGGCGCGACCTTAGATCGTGTGGTTCAGACGTTGAACTTGAAGTGCAGCACGTCGCCGTCCTGCACCACGTATTCCTTGCCTTCCTGGCGCAGTTTTCCGGCATCCTTGGCACCGTTTTCGCCGCCCAACGCGATATAATCGTCATAGGCGATGGTTTCGGCGCGGATGAAGCCGCGCTGCATGTCGGAGTGGATCTCGCCGGCCGCATCGGGGGCCTTGGCGCCGCGATGGACCGTCCATGCCCGCGCTTCCTTGGGCCCGACGGTGAAGAACGTGATGAGGTGGAGCAGATCGTAGCCCGAGCGGATCACGCGGGTCAGACCGGTTTCGTGGAGGCCCATTTCCTCCAGAAACACCAGCCGTTCGTCCGCGTCCATGCCGACCAGTTCAGACTCGATCGCGGCCGAAACGATCACCGCGTTGGCGCCTTCGGCCTTGGCCTTTTCGAATACCCGCGCGGAAAAGGCATTGCCGTCGGCAGCGGATTCCTCCTCGACGTTGCAGACATACAGCACCGGCTTGGCGGTGAGCAACTGCGCCTGCCGGAACACGCGCAGTTCCTCCTCGTCGCGGGGCTGGGTCAGCCGCGCGGGCTTACCTTCGCGCAGCAGATCAAGCGCCTGGCCGAGCACGGCGGCGATGATCTTCGATTCCTTGTCACCCTGCGCGGCCTTTTTCTGGGCAGCGGGGACC
>JANLUV010000180.1:0-4046 GCA_031363685.1 Alphaproteobacteria bacterium
GCCCCGGCTGCGCGCGGTCCGCATGTTGAATTGCGGACTGGTGCCGGCAGTGGGTGCGGCCAGTTATTCGATTTACCTGCTCCACCCGCTCGGCATGGCCGCGGGCGAGCAATACGGGCGCGGCACGGTGGCGGAAATCGGCATCGCGGTGGCGGTCACGGCGGTACTGGCCGCAATCGGCTATCGATACGTGGAACTGTCCGGGATTGCGCTGGGCCGGAAGGTTGCCGGACGGTTGGACCGCGCGCGCACCGTCCGTGGTGTGTAGGCGGCCGGGCGAATGACCGAACCTGCCCCGGCGATTGCGGACAGTGCGCCAACGGCCAGCCCGAAGCGGATCGACTGGCTCGATTCCGCGCGCGGCGCCGGGATCATTCTCGTGGTCATCGGCCATGCGCTGGGCGGGCTGATCGACAGCCCGATCGGCGCGGGTCTGGTGGGGTTCCGCCGCGCCTTCTTCGCGATCTACACCTTTCACATGCCGTTGTTTTTCGTGCTGTCGGGGCTGCTGGTCGGCAAACGCGTCGCGCGCGGCGCGGCACCGTTCCTCAAGGGGCTGCTGCCGACCGTGGTGTGGCCGTATTTTCTGTGGTCGGCGATCCAGTTCAGCGTGATCTTCGCGCTCGGCAGTCTCGTCAACCGCCCGGCCGGGGACTATTGGGCGACGATCGCCGCGCTGCCGTGGAAGACGGTGTCGCAGTTCTGGTTCCTCCACGCGCTGTTTTTCATGCATGTCATCGCGGTCGTGCTGCTGCCGCGCATCGGCCGGTCCGGGCTGGTCGCGGTCGGCATCGCGGCCAAGCTACTGATTGCGTACCCGCCGCTGGCGGTGCTGCTGCCGGTGCCGGTGAAGCTCGTGGGCGTGAACCTGATGTGGTACGCGATCGGCGCGGCGCTGACGCCCGACGGGGTCGGCCGGCTGGTGGTGCAGCGGACGCTGGCGATGCGCGGCGCAATCCTGCCGCTGGTTGCCGCCGGTCTGATCGGGGCGACGTTGCTGGCGGTCGGATGGTTCGGGGCGGATATCCCGCTGGCCACCGCGCCTTCGCCGGCGATCGCCAACCTGGCGTGGCGGCTGCCGGCGCTGGGCGCGGCAGTGTTCGGCGCGGCTGCGGCGATCGGGATCGCCAGCCTGCCGGTATTTGGCGGAACCCGGCGCGGCGGTGGTTCGCTGGCCCAACTGGGCCGGCTGACGATGCCGATCTTCCTGCTCCACGTGCTGTTTATCGCCGGAACGCGGATCATCCTGGTGCGGTTCGCGCACCTGACCGATCCGGGGATATTGCTGGTGATCCTGATCGGGGTCGGCGTGATCGGGCCGCTGCTGGTCGCGCGTGCGGTACGGCCGACCGGACTGCAACGCTGGCTGGGGTTCTGACGGGTGAACGTGCGGACATTGCAACTCAACGGCAAGTTTCTGGCCGCCGCGCCGACCGGCGTGCACCGCGTTGCCGAGGAACTGGGCAACGCCTTGGCCGACCTGATCGCCGAGGGTCATCCCGCAGTGCAGGGCCTGACACTGGAAGTGCTGGTCCCGCGCGACGGCATGGCCCGCGCCGGGGCGATGCGGATGCCGGCCCGGTTGCTTGGGCCGCTGGTTCATATCCCGTGGGAACAGCTGACCCTGCCGCTGCGGCGGGGCCGGGGGCTGCTGCTCAACTTGTGCAACATCGGCCCGATGCTGAGCCGCGACGCGGTGACGATGATCCATGACGTGCAGGTGCTGCTTTCGCCGGAATCGTATCGGCCGGCGTTCCGGGCGTGGTACCGGCTGGTCCAGCCGATCATCGCCCGGCGCCACCGCCTGATCCTGACGGTGTCGGAATATTCGCGGCAACAGATCATTCGCGCCGGGCTGGCCCCCGCGAGCAAGGTGGCGGTGATCCACAACGGGGTCGATCATGTGCTGGCGGTGGCGTCCGAACCAGGGATCGCCGCGCGGCTGGGGTTGGCCAGCGGGCGCTATGTGGTGGGCCTTGCCAATACCCAGGCACACAAGAACATCGGCGTGCTGCTGCAGGCCTTTGCCGATCCCGCGCTGGCCGCCTGCACGCTGGTGCTGTTCGGTTCGGCCGATCGCGCGGCGTTCATAGCGGCGGGCCATGCGGTGCCGGACAATGTGGTGTTCGCCGGGCGCATCTCGGACGGCGAATTGCGCGGGCTGATCGAGCAGGCGCTGTGCCTGGCGTTCCCATCGACCACCGAAGGGTTCGGCCTGCCCCCGCTCGAGGCGATGCGGCTGGGCTGCCCGGCGGTGGTCGCGCCGTGCGGGGCGCTGCCCGAAGTGTGCGGTGAGGCGGCGCTTTATGCGGCGGCGGACAGTCCGGCGGACTGGACTGTGACCATCGAGCGACTCGCGCGTGACCCGGAGCTGTGCCGGGATCTGGCCGACCAAGGACAAATCCATGCGGAAAAATACAGCTGGCGCAACGCGGCACTCACTCTGGCGCACACTTTGTCACACATTTGAAATAATACTTAGGATCGCTGTAACGTTCCGGTAACCAAATTGTCACCCCGGTTTAACAGGGGGCCTTCAAAGGGGCGCTGCGACTGCGAAGTCGCACGAATCCTTTCGGGGCCATTATTTCGACATGTCCGGGACTGCAACAAAGGCTGGGTATGCAGTCGGCCTGGTATTTGGCCTGACGGCGGCTGCCGTTGCGCAGCCCGCGCTGGCGCAGGATGCGCCGGTGCCGGCCGCGTCCGCCACCGCGCTGCCACCGGCCCAGCCGCAAGCTGCCGAACCGCAAGCGCCGCAGATCGTTGCTCCGCCGAAGACCTTCCCGATCTATGCGATCGACGTGGTCGGCGTGACCAGGCTGCCGCAGGCCCAGATCGAAAAGATCGTCTATCCGTTCATGGGGCCGGACAGATCGCCCGCCGACGTGGAAGGGGCGCGCAAGGCCGTGCAGGAGGCCTATGCCGCAGCCGGGTACGAGGCCACTGTGGTCGAAGTGCCGCCGCAGCCGCAGGAAGATTTCGCCGCCGGCCTGGTGCAGATCAGCGTCGCGGAGGCGCCGGTCGCCAAGGTGGTGGTGTCCGGCTCGAAACACCATTCGGACAAGCTGGTCCTGCGCCAGGTGCCGTCGGTCCAGCCGGGCCAGCTGCTCAACTTCAAGGCGCTCCAGCGCGACATCGAAGTCGCCAACCGCTATCCCGACCGCGAGATCGTCCCCTCGTTCGACGCGGGCGAGCAGCCGGGCACGATCAACGTCGACCTGAAGGTCCGCGACAGCCTGCCGTTCCATGCCTCGGTCGAGGTCAACAACGACCACAGCCCGAATACCCGCTCTCTGCGCACCACCGGTTCGGTGCGTTACACCGATTTGTGGAGCGTGGGTCACACGGTGAGCCTGGGCTATTCGGTTGCCCCCGAACGGCGCAAGGACAGCGAGGCTTACTTCGGTTCGTACTCGCTGCCGTTCCTGGGTTCGGACTGGACGCTGCTGCTGAGCGGCTACAAGTCGAACAGCAATATCGCGGCGCTGGGCGGTACCAACGTGCTCGGCAACGGCTACCAGATCGGCGCGAAGGCGATCTGGCGCGTACCGACCGCCCGCGATTACCACGCCTTCAACGTCGGGATCGACTACAAGGACTTCAAGCAGAACATCGCGCTGGCGGGCAAACGGATCAGCCAGGCGCCGATCCGCTACATGCCGGTGGCGATCGGCTACAATTTCTCGACCGCGCATGAGAAGTGGTCGCTCGACCTCGGGGTGAACTCGACGCTGGGCCTGCGCGTGATGAAGAAGTCAGGCTGCTTCACCACCGATAGTTCGGCCACCTGCATCCCCGAAGATCAGTTCACCAACCGCGAACTGGATGCGCAGGAAAACTTCGCGCACCTGAACGTGGACGCGACCTTTACCGCCATGCTCGGGCATGACTGGATCGCGCAGATGCGCCTGTCCGGGCAATATGCCGACAGCCACCTCGTCTCGAACGAGCAGTTCGCGCTGGGCGGGCTGAGCAACGTGCGCGGCTACCTCCAGTCCGAAGCGGTGGGCGACCGCGGCTTCAACGGATCGTTCGAACTGCGA
>JANLUV010000210.1:0-3637 GCA_031363685.1 Alphaproteobacteria bacterium
AGTGCGGCTTTCTTCGCTCGGCGCTATCCCCAGGACCAGTCTCAGCGCGAGGCCTTCGACAAGCTCAGGCTGAGCGGAACTTGGTAATGCTCACCTCTCCTTGCCCCTTCGGGGGCTGGCCTTCCGCGCCCCCCCGGCCTAAAGGGCAGACTCCGCCGCTTCCATTTTCTGTAACGTAGGTTGTGCCCTTGCGCATCGCAATCGCCTCCGATCACGCCGCCGTCGAACTTAAGGCGACCTTGCGCGAATACCTGATCAGCCTCGGCCATCAGGTGGCAGATCTCGGCCCCGAAACCGCTGACCGCGTCGATTATTCCGATTATGGCTACAAGCTCGCCTCGGTCATCGCCGATGGCACCGCCGAATTCGGCGTGGCGCTGTGCGGGTCGGGGATCGGCATTTCGATCGCCGTGAACCGCAACCCCAAGCTGCGCTGCGCGCTGATTTCCGAGCCGCTGTCGGCCGCGCTCGCCCGGGAACACAACGATGCGAACTGCATCGCGCTGGGCGCGCGGCTGATCGGGGTGGACATGGCCAATGCCTGCCTTGACGCGTTCCTCTCCACCGACTTCGGCGGCGGCCGCCACACGGCACGCGTCGCCAAGCTGTCCAACCCCGTCACCTGAACAGGGAACTGTTTCCATGAGCACTCCCCCCCAGTCCGTTCTGGCCCGCCCCGCTGTCACCCCCGCCGGCTTCTTCACCGGCAGCCTGGCGCAAACCGATCCGGCCATTGCCGGCTGGATCGAACGGGAACTCGGCCGCCAGCGCGACAAGATCGAACTGATCGCGAGCGAGAACATCTGCTCGAAGGCGGTACTCGAAGCGGCCGGTTCGATCCTGACCAACAAGTACGCCGAAGGCTATCCGGGCAAGCGCTATTACGGCGGCTGTGAATACGTTGACGAGATCGAGACGCTGGCGATCGAGCGGGCGAAGGCCCTGTTCGGCGCGCAGTTCGCCAACGTGCAGCCCAATTCGGGCAGCCAGATGAACCAGGCCGTGTTCCTCGCCCTGCTCCAGCCCGGTGACAGCTTCATGGGGCTGGACCTGGCGGCGGGCGGCCACCTGACGCACGGTTCGCCGGTCAACATGAGCGGCAAGTGGTTCAAGCCGATCCCCTACACCGTCCGCCCCGACGATCACCTGATCGACATGGACGAGGTTGCCCGCATCGCGCATGAGCACAAGCCCAAGCTGATCATCTGCGGCGCCACCGCCTATTCGCGGTTCTGGGACTTCAAGCGCTTCCGCGAGATCGCCGACGAAGTGGGCGCCTACCTGCTGGCCGACATGTCGCACTTCTCCGGCCTCGTCGCGGGCGGGGTCCACCCCTCACCGGTGCCGCACGCCCATGTGACGACGACCACCACCCACAAGTCGCTGCGCGGTCCGCGCTCGGGAATTATCCTGACGAACGACGAAGCGATCGCCAAGAAGATCAACTCGGCGATCTTCCCGGGAATGCAGGGCGGCCCGCTGATGCACGTCATTGCAGCCAAGGCCGTGGCCTTTGCAGAGGCGATGCAGCCTGAATTCAAAGCCTATGCACAGGGCGTTGCCGACAACGCCAAGGCGCTCGCCGCCAGCCTGAAGGCCCAAGGCCTCGACATCGTCTCGGGCGGGACCGACAACCACCTGATGCTGGTGGACCTGCGGCCCTATGGCGCCAAGGGCAAGTTCGCCGAAAAGGCGCTCGATCGCGCCGCGATCACCTGCAACAAGAACGCCATCCCGAACGATCCCGAAAAGCCGTTCGTCACCTCGGGCATCCGCCTCGGCACCCCGGCCGGCACAACCCGCGGGTTCGGCGTGGACGAGTTCACGCTGATTGGCCAGTTCATCGCTGAAGTGATTGACGGTCTTCGTAAAAATGGCGAAGAAGGCGACGCGCAGATCGAAGCATCGGTGCTGGCGCGGGTCCAGGAACTCTGCGCGAAATTCCCGATCTATCCCTCGCTCTCCTACGGCGGGCGTTGACGGTTGCGCTGTCCGTTCTGCGCGCATGACAACAGCCAGGTGAAGGATTCGCGCCCGACCGAGGATAACACCGCGATCCGCCGTCGCCGCCAGTGCGAAGGCTGCGGCGCGCGCTTCACCACATTCGAACGGGTGCAACTGCGCGAGATCATGGTCGTCAAAAGCACCGCCGACGGCGGCCCCGGACGGCGCGAACCGTTCGAGCGGGCCAAGCTGGAACAATCGGTCTCCCTCGCCTGCCGCAAGCGCAATGTCTCGCAGGAGCGGATCGACCAGCTCGTTTCCGGCATCCAGCGCCAGATCGAAACACTGGGCGAAAGCGAAGTCCCGTCCCAGGCGATCGGCGAAATGGTGATGGAAGGCCTGCGTCAGCTCGACAGCGTGGCCTATATCCGCTTTGCCAGCGTCTACCGCGATTTCAGCGAGGCGAAGGACTTCGAGGCGTTTGCCAGTACCGTGCGCGATGTCGGGCAAAGTTAAGTCGGGCGGGGCTGAAATCCTGCCGCCAGTCATGGTCCTCGTCCGGCCGCAACTGGGCGAGAACATCGGCAAGGCGGCGCGGGCGATGCTCAACTTCGGGCTGACCGAACTGCGGCTGGTGACCCCGCGCGATGGCTGGCCCAATCCCAACGCGGGACCGGCAGCGGCGGGCGCCGACATCGTGCTGGAACGCGCGGCGGTGTTCGAGACGCTGGCCGACGCCGTGGCTGATTGCGCGCATGTCTATGCAACCACCGTGCGCAAGCGCGGCGTTACCAAGCCGGTCCTGACGCCCGAGGAAGCCGCGCGCGAGGTTCATGCCCACCACAGCCGCTCGGCCTTCGTGTTCGGGCCGGAACGTTCCGGTCTTGAAACCGACGACGTGGCGCTGGCGCGGGCGATCGTGACCGTGCCGATCAATCCGGAATTCGGCTCGCTCAATCTCGCGCAGGCGGTGATCCTGTGCGCCTACGAATGGTCGAAGCAGGTCGATCTGGTGCAGCCGACGATCGAGGAACTGCTCCCCCCCGCCCCGCAGGCCGAACTGGAGGGGATGATCGCACAGCTTGAAGCAATGCTTGGCCCGCGCGGGTATTTCGAACCCGCCATTCGCGCCGACGTGACCCGGCGGACCTTGCGTACCATGCTGACCAAACCGGGCTGGAGCCACCTGGAAGTGCGGACTTTCCGCGGCGTACTGGCGGCATTGCGGCGCACGCCCGGCGTCCGCTTGCCGCGCGGTTCCGGTTCCGGGCCGGCCAAAGCTGGTTCCGAACCCGCAGAGGGTTGACTTTCGGCCCCCTGGCCGTCATGGGCGCCCCTTCGCAATTGGCCCCGCACTTCCGGTGAAGCGGCGGCCGCGTCTGGCAAATGGCCTGACGGTGCGATTCCGGAACTGGAAGGCGGGCGGATGGCGCCCACCACGCAAATTGAAAGGCCACACGCGCATGACGAAGCGTAAGGCATCGAAGTATAAAATTGACCGCCGGCTTGGCGAAAATATCTGGGGCCGTCCGAAAAGCTCGGTCAACCGCCGGAGCTATGGCCCGGGCCAGCACGGCCAGCGCCGCAAGAGCAAGGTTTCCGACTTCGGCATCCAGCTCCGCGCCAAGCAGAAGCTCAAGGGCTACTACGGCGACGTGACCGAAAAGCAGTTCAAGCGCACCTACCAGGAAGC
>JANLUV010000231.1:0-5451 GCA_031363685.1 Alphaproteobacteria bacterium
GCCCGTATTATTCCGACGATGTGATCGGTGCCGAAGTTGGCGGCGCGGTGAAGAACGTGCTGGCTATCGCCTGCGGCGTGGTTGATGGCTTGCGGCTGGGCCAGAACGCCCGCGCCGCGCTGATCGCGCGCGGCTATGCCGAAATGCTCCGCTTCGGGCACGCGCGCGGCGGGCGGGCCGAGACTTTGGCGGGCCTGTGCGGTCTGGGCGATCTGGTGCTGACCTGCTCGTCCACCTCCAGCCGCAACTATTCGCTGGGCAAGGCACTGGGCGAAGGGTTGAGCGCGGCCGAGGCGCTGGCTGGCAAGAACAGTGTGGCCGAAGGCGCCCACACCGCGCCGGTGCTGGCCGACCTCGCCCGCAAGGGCGGCATCGCCATGCCGATCGTCGATGCGGTCTGCCGGTTGCTCGCCGGAGAGGCTCCGGCCACGGTGGTGGTCGCCGATATTCTCGCGCGGCCCCTCAAAGCCGAACAGGGCCTCCCGGGGTGACCGTAGCGGGGCAAGCCCACCAGGCCCAGCAGCAGGATATCGCCGCGCTCGCCAAGGGCGGACGGACGAACCTCTTCGGGTTCCTGCTGCGCCTGCTGGCGCGCATCCCGTTCCTGTACATCGCCAGCCGCCACTATGGCCCCGAGGCGATGGGCCGGTTCGCCTCGGCGCTGGTGATGGTTGAATTCGCCGGGATGATCGCCACGATGGGGCAGAAGCGCGGCCTTGCCCAGCGGCTTGCCGAAGGCGAACAGCACGATGGCCACGTGCCCGCCAACACCGTCGCCGATACGTTGCTGCTCAGCTCGCTGATCGCGGGGGTGGCGACCGTGCTGATCTTAGCCTTTCCCGCCGCGATGTACCCCGCCGGCAACTTCAGCACCGGCGAGCGGATGCTGGCGCTGGCGGTGTGGCCGCTGGCGATGGGCGATCTGGCGCTGGCGGCGCTGGCCTATCGCTTCGACGTGGCGACCACGGTGCGCGCCCGCGCGGTGGTCGAACCGTGGGCACTGTCGATCTCGGCCGGGGTGCTGCTTTTCCTGTATCCGCGCGCCGGGTTGCCATTGGCCTTTCTGATCTCGACGTTCGCGGGCACCGGGGTGGCGCTGGTGGCGCTGGTCCGGGCCTATGGCCTGCCGCGCCAATGGCGGCCCCGCCCGGCCCGGCTGAACCGGATTGCTGCGGCAAACCTGCCGCTGGCGCTGGCCGACGCGGTCGAATGGGGCACGCGCAAGCTGGACGTGTTCATCCTGCGCTTCTTCGTCGGCGAAGCGTCGCTGGGCATCTACTACTTTGCCCAGCAGTTCGCCTCGCTCCCGCAAAAGCTCAAGACCAGTTTCGAACCGGTGCTCGGCCCGGTCATCACCCGCAACGTGCGCGAACGCAATTACTCGGCCATCGCGAAACAGGTCTGCCAGGTTGGCTTCTGGATCACCGCCGCGCAGGCGGGCATCGCGCTGGCGCTGGCGATCCCCGGCAGCGGCCTGATGGGGTTGGGCGGGCCGGACTTCGTGCAGGGCACCGGCGCGCTGTTCTTCCTGCTGGCCGCCGAAGTCGTCGCCGCCACCGCCGTGGTGAGCGAGGCCGCGCTGGTCTATCTGGCGCGCTATCGGAACCTGGTGATCTCGCTGTTCACGATCGTGCTGCAGGCGGTGCTGACGGTGGCCGGCATCGCGCTGGTCACCGATCTGGGCTACGGCCAGCCCTGCCGTGTCGCGGCGGCGGCGGCGGCGCTGATGGTATCGCTGGCGATGGCCTCGGTGCTCAAATCGCGCCTGCTGGCCCGCATCCTGGGCGCGCCGATCAACAACTGGCGCTGGGCGCTGGCCTGGGGCGCGATCCCGGCGGTGACCCTGGGGATCGTCGCCAAGCTGAGTCTGCCCGAATGGGCTGAAATCGTGTTCGGTATTCCGGCGATTCTGGGGGTTTACGGCTGGATCATCTGGCACAAGGGCTTCGGTCCGGAAGACCGCGTGCTGTTCCGCAAGAACGTGGCCTGAACGAACCCCCGGCCTGACGCCGCAGTCCCGCTGCGGCACGGTTCATCGCATGCACGGCACATTCAGTCGCCGTTCACGCGCTGGATGCCCCTCTCTGGCGGTCCTAGGGAAGAGGGAGACTGCCATGCCGATTGCTGCCAGACTTGCCTGTAGCGCCGCCGCCCTGTCACTGGTCGCGGGCTGCGCCGCCCACCGCACTGCTCCCGAAGCGGGCGGCGATGTGATCGTTACCGCCCAGCGCAGCACCAGCGATGGGGCCGCAGCGCCGCAGCGCAATTCTCCGCCACTCCCGCCGCAGGTATACCCGGTCGCTCCGCCCCCGCCGCCACCATCACCGCGCGTCAATCAGATGCAGGCGGACAAGGCCGAGGCCGATTCGCGGGGAAGCCGCATGGCCTACGTCCCCTCGGTCGTGGTCCCGTCCGAACCGGACCGCGAACGCTATGCCGGCCGGGAAGTAAGCCCGGTCCACCTCGTGCGCGCCGAACCCGTCTCCACCTTCTCGGTCGATGTCGATACCGGCGCCTATGCCAATACCCGCCGCTTCCTCAGCCGCGGCCAGTTGCCCCCGAAGGACGCGGTGCGGACCGAGGAACTGATCAACTATTTCCGCTATGACTATGCCCGGCCCGCGCGGCAGGAAGCGCCGTTCACCGTGGCCACCGATACGATGGTAACGCCGTGGAACCCGGATACGCGCCTGCTGCGGATCGGCCTGCGCGGTTATGACCTGCCGCACGCCGGGCGCCCGCCCGCCAACCTCGTGTTTCTGGTCGACGTATCGGGCTCGATGAGCGACCCGGACAAGCTCCCGCTGGTCAAGAGCGCACTGGCCGGGCTGGCCGGCGATCTTGGCCCGCAGGACCGGGTTGCCATCGTGGTCTATGCCGGGGCGGCCGGGCTGGTGCTGGAGCCGACCAACGATCCCGCCAGGATCCGCGCCGCGCTCGATCGGCTCCAGGCGGGCGGTTCGACTGCGGGCGGGGCCGGGCTGCAACTCGCCTATCAGGTTGCGCGCGACAGCTTCATCAAGGGCGGCGTCAACCGCATCCTGCTCGCCACCGACGGCGATTTCAACGTCGGCGTCAGCGACACCAAGGCGTTGATCGCGATGGTCGAGAAAGAGCGCGACAGCGGCATCACCCTCACCACGCTCGGCTTTGGCGAGGGCAATTACAACGAAGCGATGATGGAACAGATCGCCGATCACGCCAACGGCAACTATGCCTACATCGATACCGCGCTTGAAGCGAAGAAGGTGCTGGGCGACGAGATGGGGGCCACGTTGTTCACCATTGCCAAGGACGTGAAGATCCAGGTCGAATTCAATCCTGCCCAAGTCAGTCAGTACCGCCTGCTCGGGTATGAAAACCGCGCGCTGCGCGAGGAGGATTTCGATAACGACAAGGTCGATGCCGGTGACATGGGCGCAGGCCATCAGGTGACCGCGCTGTACGAGATCGTCCCGGTCGGCGCCAAGGGCTGGATCGCGCCGCACCGCTATGCCGATCAACCCGCCACCCGCTCCACCACCACTGGCGGCGAACTGGCGTATGTGAAGCTGCGCTACAAGCTGCCCGACGGGCAAACTTCGCGCCTGATCGCCCAGCCGGTCCCGACCGCGTGGCTGTGGCAAAAGCGTGCACCGTCGCCCGATTTCGCCTTTGCCGCCGCCGTTGCCGCATTCGGCCAGAAGCTGCGCGGCGATGCGCTGCTCGGCGATTTCAGCCTGGCGCAGGTCCGGCAGCTCGCCGGCCCGCAGAAGGATTTCTGGCGGCAGGAATTCGTCCGGCTGGTCGAAGTGGCCGACGGGCTGAGCGGCGGAGCGGGCGGCGGGGACCGGCCGCGCGCGCAACGCTGACGGGACCTTCTCAACCGGCGCCCAAGCGGCTATCGCCCGGGCCGTGACCAGTCATCCTGCCATTCTGATCCTTGCCGGCGCCGCCGCGTGCACCGTACTCGCCGCCGGGAGCGTGATGGCGCACGGCCCGGCGCTGGTCGCTTCGCTTGATCGGCAGGCGCAGGTGACACTGGCGCACGCCCGTGCGCCGGGCGTCGCGGTGCGGTTCACCACTGGTCCCGGTTTCAGCAGCGGACGCTGGCTGACCCGTCATCCCGTGCTGTCGGGCGGGGCCGGGCTGGATGATGCCGCCCGTAACCGCGCGGCGCAGGCGGTGGGCGCGGTGCGGGGGATCGGCGGCGTCAGCTGGGCCAACCGGCCGGCCGCCGCACCGGGCGGCGATGATCGCCAGCCAACCGTGCTCCACTGCCAGCAGGACGTCGAAGCGATCCTCAAGGTCCGCTCGATCCGCTTTGCCGAGGCGAGCGCGGCGATCGATCCCGCCAGCCGCGATGTGCTCGATGAGGTCGCGGGCGCGCTGGGTCCCTGCGTCGGCAGCATCATCGCTGTCACCGGGCACACCGATTCGGGCGGCGATCCGGCCGGCAACCTGCGGCTGTCGCGCGCCCGCGCCGAAGCGGTGCGCGCCGCGCTTGAAGCGCGCGGCATCCCGGCGGACGGATTGCGCGCGCAGGGCTTCGGTGCGCAGCAGCCACTACCGGCGCTGCAGCCAGATGATCCGGCCAACCGGCGGATCGAATTTTCGGTGATCGCGACCATGCCCCTGCGGCCGACCGCGATCGACACGCCCGACGCAGGGGCCAGCTGATGCCGCTGTGGCTGGAGGTTCTGGTGCTGGTGCAATCCGGCTATGGGCTCGGGTTCGGGCTCGGCTGGCTGATCTGGGGCGGGCGCAAGGCAAGGACGGGTGAAGCGCGATGATACAGCTTGTCGAGGCCAACTGGATGGCCATTGTGCTGGCGCTGGTGGTGGGCCTGCTGGTCGCCTACTGGCTGTTCGCGCGCGGCGGGAAACCGGCCGAGCGTCACCATCGCCCCGATGTGCTGGATGAAGGCGCCGCCCCCGCCCGGCGCAACCAGGCGCTGATCGATGCGCCGCCGGCTGCGGTGGCAGCCACGATGGTGGTAACCCCGCCCGCCGCCGAACTGCTCGGCGGGATCGGCGAAGTGATCGCCGCCGCCGTGCAGCACGAAGTCGCCGCTGCCGCGAGGGCGGAAAAGCCCGAAATCGCGGAAAAACCTGTCGATGACCTGACCCGGATCAAAGGTGTGGGGCCAAAGCTATCAACTCTGCTCGTCAGCCTCGGCGTGACAAGCTACGCCCAGATCGCCGCGTGGACCGATGCGGATCTGGCCCGGATCGACGGCCAGCTTGGCAGCTTCGCCGGCCGCCCCGCGCGCGACCAGTGGGTCGAACAGGCGAAGCTCCTCGTTACCGGCGACACCGCCGGTTACGAAGGCAAGTTCGGCAAGCTGTAAGGCTGCCAATTCCCCTCCCGCTCATCCCGAGCTTGTCGAAGGGGGGATGGGTCAGGGGTGGGCCTGCGACGCGTGTCGACAGGAATATCAGGCTGGCTTCGGCGCCCGGCCCCCGGCCCGGC
>JANLUV010000242.1:0-3371 GCA_031363685.1 Alphaproteobacteria bacterium
ATTCCAGCGGTTTGGGGGGTGCCGGGCAACAGAAACCCCCTATTTCCTTTTATTCATGATCGGCAGGCCGGGCTGCGAACGGGCGCTTTCTGCGCTTCGGGTGCTCACGTAGCGAAGTTCGCTCCGCGCCGGTTCTCGCAATCGCCCATTCTCGCTCCGGCCTGAGCCAAATCCTGGCCAACAGGAGCGGTGGGTCAAGCTGCGCAGATCAGGCGGCGTCGGTTTGCTTGGCGGCTCGCTCGGCGGCTTCGTATTTCAGGCAATCCAGGATCTTGGCGCTGGCCATGAAGACTGCGCCGGTCGTGGCGAGGAACAGCAGCTTGCCGCCGAAGCCGGGATATTGCTCAAGATACTGGGCGCCGCGCGCCGTCGCACCCAGCGCGAGGGCGTAAACGATCAGGAACGCTTCAAAGCGTGTCTTGATCATAAAAAGGCGACCTATCTTGCGCAACATTCATTCGTCCCGTTTATCGGTTCCGTGGCTGACACCAGCACAGCAACGATCATGCCAGTTCCAGCCCGCCGTGCAAGGACGTGGTTAACATGGGTTCACATGTAAACGTTACCGACGCTGAAAGGAATTCAGCTTAACGCGGCCAGGTCCAGCGCATCGACCAGGGCAAGGCGGGCGGCGATCACCTGTGCGGCGAGCCGTTCGTTGCCAAGGTCGGACGGATCGATCTGCGCGGGCCACATCCGTTCGACGATCGCCGCGATCGTCTCGGCGCTGCGGTCGGTCAGCAGGAAGCGCGGATCGACGGTGTCAGGATCGGCGACAACGCGCAGCCGCAGGCAGGCCGGGCCGCCGCCATTGGCCATCGATTGGCGCACGTCGACCGGCAGGACCCGCCGGATCGGACCGTTGCCAGCCAGCTGGGCATCAAGCCAGCCGCGCACCGATGCTGTTTCCCAGGCTTCCAGCGGGATCACCAGCGCGGTTTCGCCGCCCGGCAGGGTCAGCAACTGGGCGTTGAACAGATAGCTGCGGATCGCATCGGCAAGGCTGACCGCGCTGTCGGGCACGACCACGATCTCGGCCTCCGGCAACCCGGCGCGGATCGCGGCGTAGGTCGCCTCGGGCGCGGCAAAGGCCAGTTCGTGGGTGAACAGCACCCGTTCGTTGGCGACGGCGACAACATCGTTGTGAAACGCCCCAGCGGCGATGGCGGCCGGGTTTTGCTCGACGAACAGCACGCGCGCCGGATCAAGGCCGTGGCCGCGTGCGATGGCGCGGCCGGCCTGTTCGTGCTGGCGCGCCGGGAAGGGCCCGCCCGGGCGGCCGTAGACGAAGATTTCCAGGCCGGGCTGCCCGTGGCTGGCGCACAGCCGCATATGGTTGGCCGCGCCTTCGTCGCCGAAGCTGGGCGGGACCGGCGGGTGGAGGGTGAAGTGGCGCGGATCGGCGAAGGCGAGCGCCAACTGGCGCGCGGTGTCCGGCCATTCCTGCGCGCGGTGGGGCATGGTGACGAGATTGGCCGGGGTCAGGTGGCAGCGGCCGTCGGCGGTATCGGGCGCGGGCGAGACGGTGGCGGCGTTGGCAGTCCACATCGACGAGGCCGACCACGCGGCCGCAGTCAGGCGCGGATCGGTGTCAGGAGCGGCGTTCAACGCATTGAGAAATTGCAGGTTTGGCCGGGGCAGGGGCAGCAGGAACCCTTGCGCCAGCCCACGCGCGCGGTTGTGCTGCATCTTGGCCAGACCCTGCAGCGCGGCGGCGCGGGGATACGATGGATCCCCGGCATGGCTGGTCGCGGCGAGATTGCCGAGGCTGAGGCCGGCGTAGTTGTGGCTGGGACCGACGATGCCGTCGAAGTTGATTTCGGTGAGCATTCTCAGCGGTCCACCGTCCAGACGGTGTCGCCCGGACCAACCCCGAGCAGCGCGGCCGATTCGGCATCGATTTCAAGACCTTCGGACGTGTCCTTCGCAGTGCCGCAGCAGCAACGGAACGCGGCGAGGTAGCCGGCGGCGATCAGCACCGGGCGGCCATCTTCCGCAGCGGTGCCAGCAACCACCACTTCGCGCGCGTTGCGGATCGATTCGACCCGGTCAGTCCGCGCGGTCAGCGTCGGGCCGCCGTCGAAGATGTCGACATACCCTTCGTAGGCGAAGCCTTCCTCCTCCAGCATTCGCATCGCGGCGCGGCCGGACGGGTGGGGCAGGCCGATCACGCTGCGGGCGCTTTCACCGAGCATGGCGATGTAGACCGGGTGCTTGGGCATCAGATCGGCGATGAACTGGTTGCCGTTGATTGCGTTGAAGTAATCCGCTTCCTGGAAGCTCATCCCGAAGAACCGCCCGGCGACCCCGTCCCAGAACGGTGATCCGCCCTTTTCATCAATGATTCCGCGTAGTTCCGCCAAAATCTTGTCACCAAACCGCTGACGGTGCATCGCGATGAACAGGTAGCGGCTGCGGGCGAGCAGCAACCCGTGTCCGCCAGCGCGTTCGGACGGATGGAGGAACAGCCCGGCGACTTCGCTGGAGCCTTCCAGATCGGTGGCGAGGCTGAGCATCTCGGCGCGGAAGGTGCGGTTCAACTCCTTTGAATGCTGAGTCAGCGTGGTCATGCGATAGGAATAGAACGGCCACGTCTGCCCGATGTGCGAAAACAGCTGAGCCGTGCCGCGCACTTCCCCGGTGGCTGTATTTTCAAGAACCATTACAAATATATCGTCGGCAATCGTGCCATCGGTTCGAGCATAGGCCTTGGCTGATTTCTCAAGCTTGGCGCGCAGTGCCTTGCGATCAGGCGGCAGGTTGGTGAAGCCCCCGCCGGTTAGCTTGGCCATTTCGTACAGCGGCTGGAGATCGGCCGGGGTGGCGGCGCGGATGCGGAAGCTCATGGCACCTCTCCAGCGGCAAGGCGGTGCAGGATCAGCGCCGACAAGGCGGCGCGTTCGGCCAGCGAGGGGACGATCAGGTATTCCTCTGCGGTGTGGATCGCGCCGCCGCGCACGCCGAGGGTATCGACCACCGGCACCCCGCAGGCGGCAATGTTGTTGCCGTCGCAGACCCCGCCGGAGCGTTGCCAGCGGATCTGCTGGCCGAGCGCGGCGCCGCAATCGCGGACCAGCGCAAACAGCCGTTCTGCCGGCGGATCGAGCGGCTTGGGCGGGCGGGTGATGCCGCCGTGGACGTGGATTGAAACTTCATGTTCAGCGGCAATATACTCAATCAAAATGTTGATATTTATTCTGAATTCTTCAGCTATCACGGTCTGGCGCGGGCGGATGTTGAAGCGCAGGACGGCGTGATCGGGCACCACGTTGTTCGGCCCGCCGCCGTCAATCCGGGCCGGGTTGATGGATAGTCCGTCGCGTTCCAGCGCCTTGAGGCCGAGGGTGAGCGCTGCCGCCGCGACGATCGCG
>JANLUV010000262.1:0-1695 GCA_031363685.1 Alphaproteobacteria bacterium
GCTGGCGGTGACCTTCAACGGCGTGGGCAAAGGCATGGACGGTATCGCCCGAGCGGGCTTTTCCGCGCGCGCGAGCCTCAAGCGGTCGGACTTTGGCATGACCGCGTTCCTGCCGGTGGTCGGCGATGACGTGGCCATCGATATCGAGACCGAGTTCGCGAAGAAGTGAAGCCATGATCGCCCCGCGCCGTTACTCCGCCATCGCGATTTTCCTGCACTGGGCCATCGCACTGGCGCTGGCGTTCCAGTTCTCGCTGGGCTGGCGAATGGCCGATGCGCTGCTGGGCGATGCCACGTTTGCCGCGTTCCAGTTTCACAAGTCGTTGGGCATAGCGATCCTTGTGCTCAGCCTGGTGCGTCTGGGGCTCCGGCTGATCACGCCGCGCCCCGCACCGGCCGATGACAGCGCTTGGGCGCGGAAACTGGCGGGTGCAGTGCATGCCGCCCTCTATGCCGTGATGATCGGTGGGCCGCTGACTGGCTGGGCGATCGTCTCAACGGCCAAGCTGCATGTTCCGACACTGCTGTTCGGCACCGTACCGCTGCCGAACCTGCCGCTGCCCTCTGCCCTGGGCGAACTTTTCAGCACTGCGCACAGTTTGCTGGCGTGGATCGGTGCGGGGCTGTTCGTGCTGCATGTCGCGGGTGCGCTGCGCCACCAGTTCGGGCACGATCGAGCCTTCCTCGGGCGGATGGCGCCGGTCGGCACTGCCGGCGCCAGGCTCGGCGACGGGGCCTCGTTCGCGCTCGCTGCTGGCTTGATCGGCGCCATGACGCTTGCGTTCATAAGCGGCAGCGGCGTTCCGGTGGGTGCAAAGCTGCCGGCCGCCGCACCGGCACCGGTTGCGACCATCATGGTGCCCGAAACGCCGCCCGCAGAAACGGCCGCGCCAGAATCCGCGATCGCGTCAGATGAGGCCGCCGGCATAGCGATGGGCGAGGCTGCAACCGGCGAAGCCGCTGCCGCCGAGCCGGTCGCACCGTGGCTAGTGCTGCCGGGTGGCAAACTGGGCTTCACCACGCAAGTCAGCGGCGCGCCGGTCCATGGCAGCTTCGCGCGGTGGACAAGCGCCATCCATTTCAGCCCGGATGATCCGGATCACTCAACGATCAAGGTCACGGTCGACTTGGCCTCTGCTACCACTGCCGACACGCAGCGCGACGAGATTCTGGCCGGACAGGACTTCTTCGCCATCGCGACCCACCCCACTGCCGTGTTCACGTCACGATCGATCCGCCATGCCAGCGGCGATAACTACATCGCGCGGGGCGAACTGGCGCTCAAGGGAGCCGAGCGCCCGGTCACTCTGGCATTTCATCTCACGCTCGATGGCGACAAGGCATGGGTCAGCGGCACGGCCCGTCTCGACCGCACCCGCTTTCATATCGGTGAAGGCGAATGGGGGAATGCCGATCCGATTGCGTTCCCTGTATCGATTGACTTCACCTTTTCGGCAGCGCGGAACGCCGCCGGACACTGAAACGCCGGCAACCTAAGACCACAGGGGGCGACTTGGCTCGACTTAATTGGCGTGGTAAGTGATTGACGCCAAGATTTCGGAGGCTGTTATGTCCGTCCCGACTTTTCTCGCCAAGACCCTCGGTTGCGCTGCGCTAGCGTGTTCCGCCGTTACCGCCCTGGCAATGAGCGGCGGAGGTGGCGGTTCGATGCCGAGCGCGAGCGCGCCGCAATAT
>JANLUV010000405.1:0-3492 GCA_031363685.1 Alphaproteobacteria bacterium
GGCGGCCGTGGCGCAAACCGCAGCGCCCGCGCCGGCTGCTGCGCCCGCGCCTGCTCCCGCGCCGGTCGAGGCCGTGCCGCAGGTGATCCAGCGGATCGACGTGAAGGGCGCGCAGCGGCTCGAAACCGATACAATTCTGTCGTACATCCGCCTGCGCCCGGGCCAAGCCTATACCGAGACCGCTGCCGACCAGGCGCTGAAGGACCTGTACGCGACCGAGCTGTTCGCCGACGTCCAGATTCGCAACGAAGGCGGCCTCGTGACCATCCAGGTCAAGGAAAACCCGGTCATCAACCGGATCATCTTCGAAGGCAACAAGCGGCTCAAGGAAGACAAGATCTTGCCGGAGATCAAGCTGGCGCCGCGCCAGATCTTCACCCGCTCCAAGGTCCGCGCCGACGTGGCGCGGGTGATCGAGCTGTACAAGCGGCAAGGCCGCTTTGCCGCGACGGTCGAGCCAAAGATGGTCATGCTCGAACAGAACCGCGTCGATATCGTGTTCGAGATCAGCGAGGGCCCCAAGTCCAAGGTTCGCCAGATCAACATCCTTGGCAATGCGGTGTTCAAGGACACCGAACTGCGCAGCCAGATGGTGACCAAGCAATCGCGCTCGTTCCGCTTCATGTCATCGAAGACCAGCTATGATCCCGATCGGCTGGCCTATGACCAGCAGAAGCTGCGCCAGTACTACCTGACCAAGGGTTATGCCGATTTCCGCGTCGTTTCGGCAGTGGCCGAACTTACACCGGACAAGCAAGACTTCATCATCACGTACGTGGTCGAGGAAGGGAAGCGCTACAAGTTCGGCGACGTGAAGGTCGAAAGCCAGTTGCGCGATTTCGATGGCGAGGTGCTGGCCAAGCAGTTGCCGATGAAGAAAAGCGACTGGTACGACGCCAAGCTGGTCGAGGACACGATCGACAAGCTGAACCAGACGGTGGGCGCGTTCGGATATGCTTTCGCCGATGTGCGACCGAACTACGATCGCAACAAGAATGACCTCACGATGGGGGTCACCTTCCAGATCGCGGAGGCCCCGCGCGTCTATGTCGAGCGGATCGACGTTAACGGCAATACGCTGACGCAGGACAAGGTGATCCGCCGCGAGTTCCGCCTGGGCGAAGGCGATGCGTTCAACTCGCTGCAGGTCAAGCGGTCAAGCAACCGGATCAAGTCGCTTGGCTACTTTCAGGAAAAGTTCGAGGTCGAGCAGAAGCCCGGTTCCGCGCCGGACCGGATCGTGCTTGAAGCCAACGTCGAGGAAAAGCCGACCGGCGAACTGCAGCTGTCAGCCGGGTTCTCGTCGATCGAAAGCTTCATCCTGCAGGCCTCGATCCAGCAGCGCAACTTCCGCGGGCGCGGCCAGACGGTCGGCACCAGCGTATCCTATTCGCGCTATTCCAAGAGCGTCGAGCTGAGCTTTGCCGAACCGTATATGTTCGATCGCAATGTGTCGTTCGGCGCCAACATCTATCGCCGGGACTACAACAGCTTCAACTACCTCAGGTCCAACCGCAACAACCTGTACCAGCAGAAGACCACCGGATTCCAGCTGCGCCTGGGCGTGCCGCTGACCGAGTATATGAGCCTGATCGGCCGCTACACGCTGAACATGGACGACGTGTCGCTGGACCAGGCGACGTATTATAATCCCATCACCGGCGTGTGCGATCCGGATCGGGCGGGTATCTATCTGTGCGACGCGATCGGCAAGCGGACCAGTTCGATCCTGGGCGCGTCACTGGTCTATGACACGCTGGACAACCGTTCGCGCCCGACGCGCGGCAACAGTGCTTCGGTCAGCGGCGATTTAGCCGGGCTGGGCGGATCGGTCAAATATGCCCGGATGCGCCTCAACGCGGCCAAGTATTTCCCGCTGGGTAAGGGCTGGGTGTTGTCGCTCTCGGCCGAAGCCGGCGTGATCCGCGCGCTCAAGAAGCGCAATGTGGCCGGGGCGGACGATGTCTTCCTGACTGACCGGTTCTATCTGGGTGAGCCGGAAATGCGCGGGTTCAACATTCGCGGCTTGGGTCCGCGCGTGTTGCGCAAGCAGTACCTGACGGCCCAGGATCCGGCATTTCCGAACGATCCGACCAAGATCATCATCGGCGCCCTGACAACCGACCGCAATCAGTGGCGCGACGATGCCATCGGCGGCAAGAATTACTATCAAGGCCGGGCTGAGCTCGAAATTCCGCTTGGATCGGGCGCCAAGGAACTGGGCATCCGGCCGTCGCTGTTCATGGACATCGGTTCGGTGTGGGGTATTAAGCGCCCGAACGTTCGGGGGCTGACATATGCGTATGTGAAAACTTGCAATGGCGTGCAGTCAATCGTCAACGCCAATCCGACAAGCACGGCGGTGACGCCGGATCAGGCCAAGGCAACCCTAGAACCCCTGTCGGGCTGCGCTACCACCGACGGCTACACATTCAACAACGCCTACAACGAGGTGTTTGTCGGCGACTCGTACAAGCCGCGTATTTCCGTCGGCATCGGCTTTAACTGGAACTCGCCGTTCGGGCCGTTCCGCATCGATTTCGCCAAAAACCTGATGAAACAGGAAGGCGACGACATAAAAACCTTCTCTTTCAACGTAGGAACCCAGTTCTGATGAGCAAGCACCTGATCAAGGCGGCCGTGATTGCCGCTCTCGCCACCGCGACCACCGCGCAGCCCGCGCTGGCCCAGAAGGCCGCCGTTGCACCGCCTTCCGGCGTTCCGGCCGGACCGATCGTCCAAGGCATCGGCATCGCCAACCTTGAGGCCGTGCTGGTCAACAGCAACGCCTACAAGACCGCGCAAACGCAGCGCCCGGTGACTTACAAGGCGCAGTATGACGCCGCCGAGGCCCGTCGCGCGCAAATCGCGACCCAGATGAAGCCGCTGGTCGACAAGTTCAACGCCGACCGCGCCGCGCCGACCGCCAATCAGGTTGCGCTGCAGCAGCAGGCCCAGACCATCCAGCAGATCCAGGAATCAGCGCAGGGCGAACTGCAGAAGATCCTGCAGCCGGTGGCCTATTCGGAAAACTATGTGCAGGAACAGATCGCCGAAAAGCTGCCCAACGCCGTCAACGCGGCGATGGGCAAGCGCAAGGTAACGCTGCTGATCAACCCCGAGAACGTCCTGGCGGCAAACGCGGCCTACAACCTCAACCAGGACATCCTGGCCGAGCTGAACGTCGCGCTGCCTTCGGCGCAGATCGTCCCGCCGGCTGGCTGGGAACCGCGCCAGGTGCGTGATGCCAAGGCGCAGCAGGCCGGTCAGGCTCCGGCCGCCGCTCCGGCCGCCGCCGGGAAGCAGCCCTCGGGCCGCTGAGGCACCACGGTGAGCAGGGGGAAGGAATGACCGATCCGGCCGGTGAAGCCACGGCTGTGGCCGCAAAGTCGCTCGACATCCGGGCGATCCTGGCGGCGCTGCAGCAACGTTACCCGTTGCTGCTGGTTGTCCGCGTGATCATCCTCGTCGCCGACGAGGAAATCCACGCGG
>JANLUV010000407.1:0-6950 GCA_031363685.1 Alphaproteobacteria bacterium
GTCCGGAGCATTGGGGCCGCTGCCGCCGGCGCAGGCGATGAGGAGTAGTGCGGGCGCGAGCGCGCGCAGCTGCAGCACTTCGGTCAGAATCGTCATGGAGTTCCCCCGAGTCCGTATCATACCCACGATGCGCCACAAAGGCGCGCGCCTACAATGCCTTGAGCGTCCGCTTGGCCTGTTCGAAGTTTGGGTTGAGCCTCAGCGCCGCTTCGTACTCGGCCCGCGCCTTTGCCTTGCGCGCATTTTTGCCAACCGCCGGATGGCGTTGTGGTGGGCCGTCAGTATTCTGTTCCTGACTTGGCAAAGCGCCCCCTGCTTTGCCGATGAGGGAACCGGCGATGGCGCAGAAGCAGCGGCGCCTGGCGCTCCTCCGGTCGCCGCGGCCGCCAATCAGTGGGCCGTAGTCACAGCGGAACAGGCGCGGCCCTGAATGCCGGGATTGCTGGCAGACATGCGCAAAACTACGCTGGACGCGGGCGCGCTGGTGATGCTTGGGTGATGCTTGCGCTATGGTTTGCCTCCAGCGGCAGGCTTGCCGACACCGCCGTAACGGGCGCCGCAGCCTTGGCCCAGCGGCAGCAGTCCGCCCCCGCACCGGCAGCGTCCACTCCGGCCCCGACTCCGACGGCCACCCCGGCAAGCTGGTTCGCGCCCGACGACAGCGATGAGCCGCCGGCGATCAGCGCCCCCGATAACCGGGCAACCGAGCCCGATGCCTAGTTCCGACCCAACGGCCATTCAGCGGCCGCCCCCGACCGGGCCCGATTTCCCGCCAAGCTATCGCTCAGCCCAGGCACGGGCCGCTCCACAGCGCGCGGGCTCAATCCTCGTCGGCGCCGGGGCCGTAGCGCCCTTCCTCGTCATGGTCGTTCCGCTCGCCGCGAAACGCGCTCATGTCGATGATGCCGCGGCGGTCCATCGGGCGCATGTGTTCAACCAGTCTTCAAGGCTAATCTCGCCAATGTCTCGGTCGGTTGCGGGTTCCGCAACGGTCTGCGCATGCCTGCTTTCGTCGTCGTGCTCGGCGCCGTCATTTGCGGGCGAAAGCGGATCGCGGTGTGTCGGCAACATGATGTTTCCCCTGGCACAAGCCGGAGAAACGTGGCCGAGCCTAGGTTGTTCCCGGGCTGGCGAACATCAGCGGGTCGGCACCGGTGTCTCGCCCGAATAGTCGTAAAACCCGCGCCCGGTCTTGCGGCCGAGCCAGCCCGCCTCGACATATTTCATCAGCAGCGGAGCCGGCCGGTACTTGCTGTCCCCGGTCGAATTGAACAGCACCCGGACGATTTCGAGGCAGGTATCAAGCCCGATGAAATCGGCAAGTTCCAGCGGCCCCATCGGATGATTGAGCCCAAGGCGGCAGCCTTTGTCGATATCGGCGACATTGGCGGTCCCCGCGCCAAGCACGAACGCGGCTTCGTTCAGCAACGGCAGCAGCACGCGGTTGACCACGAAGCCCGGCTCGTCCTGGCTCTGCACCACCTCCTTGCCGAGGCTTTCGGCAAAGGCGCGGGTGCGGGCGAGCGTTTCGGGCGCGGTGGCCAGGCCCGGGATAACCTCGATCAGCTTCATCAACGGGACCGGATTGAAGAAATGCAGCCCGATGAACCGGGCCGGGTCGGACGTGCCGGCGGCCATGCGGGTAATCGGGATCGAACTGGTGTTGGACGCCATGATCGCGTCTGCCGCCAGCTCCTTGCCGGCCGCCTCGAAGATCTTGCGCTTGATGTCCTCGCGCTCGGTCGCGGCCTCGATGATGAAGGCGGCATCGGCCAGCGGTGCATAATCCGGCACCGGAATAATCCGTTTCAGCAGGGCGGCCGCATCGGCGGCGGTGATCTTTTCCTTGGCAACCAGCCGGCCGAGGCCAGTTTCGATCCCGGCCTTGGCCTTTTCCGCAATCTCGAGACTGATGTCGGCAAGGAACACGGTATTGCCGAACTGGGCCGCCGTCTGCGCGATCCCCGCGCCCATCTGGCCTGCGCCGATCACTGCAACCATGGTCATCCGCCTGCTCCTTCGTGCCGCACAATGTGCATCGCAGCGCGGTCTAGCGGTTCTTGCCGGGCACCCACAAGACATCCGTTGCGCCGTTTTCATTGAGCGCGCGGGCCAGGACGAACAGGTAGTCGGACAGCCGGTTGATATAGGCCAGCGCCGCCGGGTTGACCGGGGCTTCAGCCGCCAGCGCGGTCATCGTGCGTTCGGCGCGGCGCACGCTGGCGCGGGCGACATGGGCCCGCGCCGCGCCTTCGCTGCCGCCGGGCAGGATGAAGCTGGTCAGCGGGGCAAGCCCTGCGTTAACTGCGTCGATCGCGCCTTCCAGCCATGTTGCCTGCGCGGGAACGATCCGCAGTACCATCTCGGATGGCACGAAGTCCTCCCCCGGCGTCGCCAGATCAGCGCCCAGATCGAACAGGTCGTTCTGGATCCGGGTCAGCGTCTGCTGGTGCACCTGCCCGCCAAGCGCGGCAGCGGCAAGGCCGATCGCGCTGTTCGCCTCGTCCACCGCGCCGATCGCTTCCATCCGCGCCGCATGCTTGGGGCAGCGCGATCCACCGACGAGGCCGGTCGTGCCATCATCGCCAGTGCGGGTATAGATCTTGTTGAGCTTTACCACCGGAGTGCTGGCTGGCCGATCAGGACTTGGCGACGGCCAGCAGCACCGCCACGATCAGGATCGCCGCCGCCTGGTACTTGATGCGGGCGAACATCATCTTGTTCTGCAACAACTGCATGTCGCTGGCGCCGACCTGATCGCCGCCATCAAGATCCATCCTGGTGCTTTTCAGGAAAGCGGCGATGCCCTTCACCAAACTGATGACCACCATGGCCACAAGCACGACGATCACGGGAACAAGAATGTACATCATGGCAACCCATGTAAGTGCGGAACGAGCGAAATGCCAGCGGGCAAATGGTGCATCCGCAAGGCGGCTGCGAGGTCGGGGCCGTGTTCTCCGGCGCGCCGCCGGTCCGCCAGTGCGGGCGAATCGCGGCGCTTGGCGAGTTTGCGGCCGTCCGCCTCGACCAGCAGGCCGTGGTGGTGCCAGACCGGCACCGGCAGATCGAGCAGCGCCTGCAGCAGCCGGTGGACGTGGCTGGCGGCGAACAGATCGGCGCCGCGCGTGACCAGCGTGATCCCGCCCGCCGCATCATCCAGCGTGGCGGCAAGGTGATAGCTCGCCAGCGCATCCTTGCGCACCAGCATGACATCGCCCAGCAGGTCCGGCGCGGCCTGCTGCGGCCCCGCCAACTGGTCGGTCCAGACCAGCGGGCCGGTCAGCGCCAGCGCTTTTGCCACGTCCAGCCGCCATGCCGCGCCGGCCGGATCGACGTCCCGGCCGCGGCAGGTGCCGGGGTAGATCGGCCCGTCCGGCCCGCTGTGCGTGGCCGAAGCGGCCACTTCGGCGCGGGTGCAATGGCACGGATAAAGCAGGCCCAGCGCCTGGAGCCGCGCTGCCGCAGCAGCATAAGCGGCGATCCGGCCAGACTGGCGGACAACCGGCCCGTCCCAGTGCAGACCAAGCCATGTCAGGTCAGCAAGGAATTCCTCCGCCAGGTCGGCGCGGCTGCGCTCACCGTCGATATCCTCGATCCGCAGCAGAAATTCGCCGCCCGCCGCCCGGGCCAAATCATGCGCGACGATCGCCGAATAGGCATGGCCCAGATGCAGCGGGCCATTGGGGCTGGGGGCGAAGCGGGTGCGGATCATGCTCCGCGCGGTTTAGCGCCAAGCGACCAGCCTGTCGCCCACTGTGGATTCTGCAGCGCGGGGACTGCGTCACTTTGAAATTTCCGTGACGCGCTTTTTGTAAGGGCCGCGCGCCTTCGGAGTTTGCGCCGTGTCGATCCGTTCAAGTATAGCCTCAAAGCCCATGAACGTATCGGCGATGCCAGCAGCCATCGCGGGCGACATGCGCAGCTTCGAGTGAGTGCGGATGAAATTGTAGAACATGGTGTAGAGCGCGACCATGTGAGCGTGATTGGCGACCTTCTTGCTGTGGCCGTTGGTCAAACGGGTGAAGCGGCGCATGTGCATCCGCATCGTCTTGTTGTGCGCCTCGACAAAGGACGTTGAGACGTGCCCAATGTCGGGATTGCCTTCAACCCGAACCTTCTTGATCCCGGTGCATTCGGCAGGGCTGTAGCGCCCGCCCTTATCGATTGTCGGGCCATACATCTTGATGATTTGGGCATAGTCCACATCGGCTCCAAAAGCGCCTTCAACGGCTTCCAGATAGGCGCGGTGGCCGTCCGTTGAGAGCTGAACACGGTTGGCGAGACGTGAGCGCAAATCGTCCATAAGTTCGATTGCAGTCTCGCCCGAACGATCCCCAACAAGGTAGCTGACAATCAGTTTGCTATCGGCGTCGATCCCCGTCCAGGTCCAAATGTCGCCCGCGCCTTCCGGTGCAGCCTTGGCGCTCGTAACGGTCTTTTGCTTGCAGTAGTTAAAGGCCCAAATTTCGTCGCACTGTATGCGGCTCGCCTTCACGCCCTGCACCATTTCATCGTGCATTTCGGCAGAGACTGTTCCGGCGTCGATCAGTAGCTTGGCGACCGTATTGAAGCTGACATCAGCAATCCTGGCCACGGCGCGCATCGACATTCCCTCGCACAGCAGATTGAGGATTTGAACACGGGCTTTGAGGGCAAGCTTTCTCATACCCATTTCTATATGAGCCCTTATGCATAACGTCAAGCATATTCGCTCACTTCAAAGTGGGATTGATCTCCACTTCGACGGACGGACGAGAGAGTGCGCCGGGGGGCAATCCAGTCAGTCGCTCAATCCATTCAGGAGACAACCCGAGGGCCGAACGCAGCTCGTCACGTTTGATCTTCCCAGCCGCCAGCACCATTTCAGCAACCTTAGCGAGCAAAAGTGGCTGCTCCATCGGTAGCCCGCCTTCACCATCAAACGGTTCTTTAGTGCGCCAGTTTTTCCGCGATATTTCCTTATAAAGATTTGTCGTTTGCTGCTCATCGAAAATGCCAAGGGTCTTGCATCGATAGACCATCGCCTGAATGGACACTTTCCATCGTTGCTTAAGGTCCAAAAATGCCATTAGACGTGGTGAGTAGATTTCGTTCGGGAAAGATTTGCGCGGCAGTAAAAATGCGCCCGCAAACCTGTCCGCCTCTCGCTCAATCTCTTTCAACGTCTTTGGATTCTCGATTTCTTCAGCGCCAACCCAACGGTGAAGGCAAAGATGTCCCAACTCGTGCGCCGCGTCTAGCCTCGATCTGGCCGCGCTATCTTTATCAGACGCAAGGAAAACGAACGCTCGCTCCCCCCTCCAAAACGAAAATGCTTCAATCTTTTCGCCCTTGATCGCTACCCGACTTACTATAACGCCGCGTGATTCCAAAAGCCGAACAACGTTGGAAATCGGCCCAAGCCCCAAGCCGAAATGCTCACGAACCTTCTCTGCAATGTCTTCAATTTCCTCTTCGCTATACCGATTGGAGGATTGCGATGAGGGCTCAAACGATGGAAGATCGACCTCGGGATAATTGACCACATTGTCGAACACAAAGGCTGCTTGGCCGAGCCAATCGGAGAATTTGTCGCAAGCAAGATTCCGACGCTTGGTATCAGCGCCAACCTTGCGATAGAAGTTGGCGCTGGCTGGGCCGAACGATGGCAACTCACCTCGGGTAAAAAATGCCACGGGCTGTTCCAACTCACGCGCAATAGCGCGCATGATTTCCGCTTCGGGAAACTTAATTCCTGCTTCATAACTAGAAACGGCCTGCCTGCTAACGCCGATACGATTAGCAAGCTCCGTTTGCGTCATCATCATAGCAATTCGCGCCTCCAGCAAGCGCGCCGGAATCAATAGCCGCCCGGAATCATCGCGGGCGGCTACTGGAAAGTTGATAACGTTACTTGGCGTCGTTTCCATGGTCCTTCCTCCAGCGTTCAATGTCTTGTTTCAGAAGGTCGAGATCGTCAAAAGATGTATCGGTATTCTCTGGCGGGGGACCTTCGGCCTCGATCTCACGAGGAAGACTCATCAAATTGTCGGTGCGGTAACGATAGCCATTGCTATGAATGGGATCAGGCACACAAAGGTGGGCAAAGTCCAAGCCCTGATACCCGTGTGCCAGGATCAAATGCGGCTCTCCCACTACAGCCACCTCGTCGGCAAACTCCGCCAAATCGAAGAACGGTTGGTTGTTCACTCTCCGATTCTGGCGAAACACAACGTTGCGGGGCTGCTGCACGGGATCGGCTACTTGGCTCACCGTAATGACCGAATGGGGAGGACGAAGAGCAAGATACTTTCCCGTGGGCCTGGCAAAATACTCCCACGAATAATCGAACGGAAGCGCCCCGCTTTCGACGAGCCGAACCAACCCGTAGTCCACCGCCAAAGAGATCAGCCTCCCATGCTGAAACTCCGCAGAAGGAGTTTGGAGCCACGACTCTTCATTCCGCAGGCGATCAGCCGTCCGATAGGCCGTTTGCAACGCTGTTGCGATCTTCGGCCTATGGATCGCGGGCACCTGATCATCGACAAACTGACGCGGATTGACGGGGTTCATAGACTGGAGTCCAGGTGCGGGAGAGCACGCGCAACCAAATGCGACAATTGCCAAGATTTGTCAACCAGCTATTTCCCCCACCGTTTTTCCGCCGCCTTCCGAGCAATCTCCGCCCGCCGTTCCGGCGTCATAGACGCAGCCCGCGCCGCACCACCCTTGCGGCCCATAGACTGCGCAGCTTTGTCCTTACCATCGTCCAGCGCTTCATCGTCCGCCTCGCCAGTCAGAACGCGCATGACATGCACGGCGTTGCTCACTACATCGGCTGGACGTTTCTGGCCTTTCGGACCCTTGGGCATGGAAGCTCCTGATTGCTTAACGTCAAGCATCATAGCACCCGGCGCTAGCGATTGCGAGATTCGTCAAGGCCGCCACATTCAAAGTGACGCAGTCCC
>JANLUV010000484.1:0-2628 GCA_031363685.1 Alphaproteobacteria bacterium
GTCTGCGTCGTGCAGGTCCTGCGCGAGCTTCCACAACATCGTGGTATAGCCATAAACCGCCCCGACCGGCGTCCCTTGCGGATTGGTCAGCGGGGGCAAGCGGTGATAGGCACGGAAGATATAGGCCGAGCCATCGACCAGATAGAGATGTTTCCTGGCGTCCATGGCAAGACCCTAGCATCCGGCGCGCCGTGCGCCAGTGCCCCGGCAGCATCGCCCACAGCGTTGGCAGGGGCAAATTCGGGCAGATTGGGGCAACGAAGGCACCATCACGGCCATGACCTTGCCACAATTCACCGATAATTTGACGGAACAATGGCGGAAATCCGTGCGGCTCGTGGCAAATTTTGGCTGCGATGACGAGTAGTGCTTGCAAGGTCCCTTCAAGGCGATTAACTGGCGACACGAAGTCTACTGTCGCGGTAGGCTTTCTGCGCGGCTTTCAGGTGCCTTACCGGTATCGGGCCGCGCATGGTCCACTCGCTGATCAAGGATTACATCATGCGCAAGTTCGTTCTCGCCGCTGCCGCCGTCACCACCGTTCTCGCCCTGTCGGCCTGCAAGGGTGAAGAAGCTGCACCGGAAGCCACTGAAACCGCCGCTGCTGTCGCCACCGACGCCGCTGCTGTCGCCACCGACGCCGCCGCTGTCGCCACCGACGCCGCTGCTGTTGCGACCGAAGCGCCGAAGATGTAATCTTCGCCTTCTGGCAAATAGGAACGGCGCGCGGGGTCCACCCCCGCGCGCCGTTTCATTTGCAGACACGGGTTTCGCCGTACCGCCGGAAAAGCACGATCTGAGGAACCCTATCGCCGCGCCATCATTGTCCCCGCAGTTGACCAAGCCAAGGGAACGCGAATGATGCGCAAGTCTTTCCTCGTTTTCGCCGCTGCCGGAATGGCCTTCGCGTTGTCGGCCTGCTCTCAGAAGACAGAGGACGCTGCCGCTACAACCGCCGATTCGGCTGCTTCCGACACCGCCGCCAATGCTGACAAGGTGGCCGACGCGGTCGCCGGTGCGGCTGACGATGTCGGAGCCGCCGTATCCAAGGCGGCAAATGATACGGCTGACGCCGTGCACACAGCGGGCGCCAAAGTATCGACTGCTGCGTCCGCCGCGGCGAACTGACGAAACCACATTCGGTGTGCGTTTAAGGATGCGGCAGGCCAGCACCTGCACGGGTGCCGGCGAGGCCGTGTTGCCGCGTGGCGATGCCGGTCAGCAGGCTGTCGGCGATCATCCGCGCGCGAGTGCCAACCTCGCGCGTGGCCTCCGGCAGGCATTCCATAGCGCGCAAGGTGGCGTAGAACAGGTCGAGCCAACGGGTGAAGTGCGTTTCGTCCAGGCCCGGCAGGGCGAGGTGACGTTCCATCGGGCTGCCGGTGAATTCGCCTGAATTGTGCAGGATCGAACGCCAGAACTGTTTCATCCGGTTCAGATGCGCTGTCCAGTCCGTGATGTGCGCTGCGAAGATGGGCCCGAGCAGCCCGTCCGCGCGGATGCGACCATAGAAGTTTTCGACCAGATCCGAGATGAATGCGGCGTCGATGCCAAGCGCGTCGGCTTCGGCCTGCTTGCGAGCACGCGCGGCCCGCGCATGGTCATGCCCGGTCTTGCGCAAGGGTTCGGGGCGGTTGGTCATGGTGAGCAGATGGGACTGTCCGGCCCCGCCGGCAAGGCCGGAAAATCAGAGCGG
Organism: Alphaproteobacteria bacterium; assembly: GCA_031363685.1. Taxonomy (GTDB): domain Bacteria; phylum Pseudomonadota; class Alphaproteobacteria; order Sphingomonadales; family Sphingomonadaceae; genus Novosphingobium. Next base: position 1,697 of record JANLUV010000484.1, read on the forward strand.
AAGATTAGCGCAGCGCAGTGCGGCGCGGGCTGTCGGCGTTGTAACCATCATAGATTGCACGGGCGAGCAAAGCGATGCGACTGTCGCGGCCCTGCTTGCCGCCCTGCCCGGTCACGTAAATGGCCACGGCAAAGTTGCGGCCGTCGGGCGTTTCGATGAATCCGACATCGCTGGCCGTATTGGACAGCGTGCCGGTCTTGTGGGCGATCGAAGTCCCTTCGGGGAGCAGCGCCTTCATCCGGTTGCGCCCGGTGACGCAGCGGCTCATCGCGCCGAGCAGGACATCGCGGCTCGACCGGGTGAGCCACTGGCCGCGGTACAGTCCGGCGAGCAGCCGCACCATCGCGGCGGGGGTGATGCTGTCGCGCTTGTCCACGGTCACTGCCGGATTGACCGCGCCGTCATCGCGCACCAGCGTCGCGATATCGCGGTCGAGCCGAAACTCGGTGATGCCGGTATTGGCGCGGACCCAGTGGGTGACCGCAGCGGGCCCGCCGACGACGGCGAGCAGGGCATCGGTGGCGTTATTGTCGCTGCGGGTCAGCGCCAGTTCGATCAGTTGCTCGGCGCTGAGCATCGCGCCGGTGCGGACCGGAGCGATGGGGCCATCGAACTTGCGCGACGGGACCGGGACAATCAGCGGGTACTGATCGGTCAGGCGGAAACGCCCCTGATCCACCCCTGCAAGAAATGTGGCGGCAATGGCGATCTTGCTGGTGCTGGCCATCGGGAAGGGCTGTTCGCCGAGCACCGACACCGTCCGGCCGCTATCGAGATCGAGCGCGGCGACGCCAATGCGCCCCTTCGAAGCGTTGGCCAGCGCGGCAAGCTGGACTTCCAGTGCATCCAAGGAAGTGGTCTGAGGGAAGACTTGGAACTGAGGGCGTTCTTGGGGCTGGCGCTGCATGGCGTCTCGGTGTTCCTGCTCGGCG
>JANLUV010000004.1:0-6521 GCA_031363685.1 Alphaproteobacteria bacterium
CATACGCTTTGACGCGTTCGACAAGTTCGTACTGGCGGAGCATTGCGCCCTAGATGGGCGGTATGGGCGATGAAGGGCAAGGGCGTTGAGGGGCGGGGGGTGATTTTCCTGGTGGGGGTGTGCGGCTCCGCACTTCACATCTGCGCCATTGACTCATACGTCACTGACACATATATCTAGCGCATGGCCAGCTTGCAGGCCGTGGTCGAACTGCCCGAATTCCTGCGGCGGGCAAGGCGATCATGCCTGATGCTGATCGCGCCGCGCTGGTAGATTGCATCGCCGCCAACCCGGAAGCGGGCGTGTCACTGGGCGGCGGCCTGTGCCAGGTCCGGTTTGCCCGCGAAGGCGGCGGCAAACGCGGCGGCTACCGCACGGTTTACGTATTCGGCCGCAACCTCCTGCCGATCTTCCTCGTCACCGTGTTCGCCAAGAACGAGGAAGGACAATCTGGGCCGGGCCGAACAGGCGGAACTGATCGCGATGAGCAAGGCCCTGCTCGCCCGTTACGGAGACCACGCATGAGCGCTTATGACAGCATCCGGCAGGGCCTGAGCGAAGCCCTCGCCGTCGCCGAAGGCCAGAAGACCGGCGCGGTGGTCCACAAGGTGGCCGTGCCCGCCGTCGATGTCGCGGCAATCCGCGCCAGCACCGGCCTGTCGCAAGGCGCCTTCGCCCGCAGCATCGGCGTCGCCAAGGGCACGCTGCTCAACTGGGAACACGGCCGCCGCCGCCCGACCGGCCCGGCGCAAGTGCTGCTCGCCATGATCGCCAAGAAGCCCTCGCTGGTCAGCGAACTGCTGCGGTGACGGTTCATCGCGTTCGGTTTACCGCGTCCCGAAGGCGAGCATGGAAATGCTACAGGCAGGAGGCGCCCGGTAATTGGCGATTTTCGGACCGCTCACCGTATTCTGGGAATTACCGTGACAGCGCAATTACGGTGACAGGTGCATTAATCCCTGAATTGCGGGGCACTTGGCCGCTGGAAATTACAGTGCCCGCTCAACTCCACACCGCCTCAGGCGGCAAACTCATCAAAATCGCGTCCACGTTCCCGCCGGTCTTCAGGCCGAACAGCGTCCCCCGGTCATAGACCAGGTTGAATTCGGCATAGCGCCCGCGATACTCCAGCTGGGTCAGCTTGTCCGCCGGGGTGAAGTCCTGCGCCATCCGCCGCCGCACCAGCCGGGGGAACACATCGAGGAACGCGCGGCCGACGTCCTGCGTGAACGCGAAGTGCGCCTCCCATGCCGCCACGTCGGCGCATTCGAGGTGATCGTAGAAAATCCCGCCGACCCCGCGGTGGACCTTGCGGTGCGGGATGTAGAAATAGTCTTCCGCCCAGGCCGTGAACCGCGCGTAGTAATCGGCGCCATGCGGATCGCAGGCGCCGCGCAGCGCCGCGTGGAACTCGGCGGTATCCTCGGCATAGGGGAGCGGCGGGTTGAGGTCTGCCCCGCCGCCGAACCACGCCCTGGTGGTGGTCAGGAACCGGGTATTCATGTGGACCGCCGGGACATGCGGGTTGGCCATGTGCGCGACCAGGCTGATGCCGGTGGCGCTGAACGACGGATTGTCCGGGTCCGCGCCGTTGATCGAGCTGGCGAATTCCGCGCTGAACGCGCCGCGCACGGTCGAGACGTTGACGCCGACCTTCTCGAACACCTTGCCCTTCAGCAGGCCCTGCACGCCGCCCCCGGTTTCGGGCGAATGTTCGCCTTCGACCGTCTGGCGCTGCCACGGGGTGTAGGCGAACGCGGCATCGCTGCCGGCCTCGCGCTCGATCGCCTCGAACGCGGCGCAGATCGCGTCGCGCAAGGCTTCGAACCAGTCCTTGGCGCGGTGGGTATAAGGGGTCCAGTCAGTCATGATCCGCCCTTGCCATTTGCGTCCGGCTCGGGCAAGCGCAGCGCATGGTTCCCCTTTCGTTCGCCGGCCACGAATGGCACCTGACCCGCTCGGGCGGCCTGTTCTGGCGCTGCGAAAATGCGCTGCTGGTAGCGGACCTGCACCTTGAAACGGCCAGCTTCTTCGCCGCGCGCGGCCAGTCCCCCCCCCTACGACAGCCGCGAGACGCTGGAGCGCGTTGCCTTGGCGCTGCGCGAAACCGGCGCGTTTACGGGCGGACTGAACGCGAACAACCCCGCGATTCTCGCCGCGCTCCAGCCCGCGCGCGCGATCGATGCGGTGCTGCCGGCGGCGGGCAAGCTGGTGTCTTATCCGTGGTGGCGGGCGGCCTGAAGCCTCACCCGCGCAGCCGCGCCAACGCCGCATCGCGCCCGATCAGCGGCAACAACGCTGCCATGTCCGGCCCATGATCGCGGGCCGTCAGCGCCTGCCGCAGCGGCAGGAACAGCGCCTTGCCCTTGCGCCCGGTGGCGTCCTTGAGCGCGCTGGTCAGCCGTGCCCAGATGTCCGCGCCCCAGTCCAGCCCCGCCAGCGTCGCGGCGGCCTGCCGGACAAAGCCTGCAGTCTCGTCATCGAACGTCGGCGCCGCAATCGGCCCGGTCACGACCTGCCACCACTCTGCCGCCTCGGCGATATGCGCCAGGTTGGGCCGGATCGCCTCCCACGCCGCTTCGCCCATACCTGCGGGCAGCAGGTGACCCACCCGTGCAAACGGCAGCTTGTGCACGATCTGCGCGTTCAGCCGGTGCAGTTCCGCCTCGTCGAACCTGGCAGGCGCGCGTCCGAACGTCGACAGGTCGAACCCAGCGACGATCGCCGCCCGGTCAGCCACCGGTTCGACCGGCTGAGAGGTGCCCAGCCGCGCCAGTAGCGCCACCAGCGCCTCGGGTTCGATCCCGCTGCCCCGCAATTCAGCCACGCCCAGCGAGCCGAGCCGCTTCGACAGCTTGCCCTCGCTCCCCACCAGCAGCGCTTCGTGCGCGAACGCCGGCGGGGCGGCGTCCAGCGCGGTGAACATCTGCACTTGCGTGGCCGTGTTGGACACGTGGTCCTCGCCGCGCAGCACCTGCGTCACCCCCATCGCAATATCGTCGATCACTGATGGCAGCATATACAGCCACGATCCATCCGCGCGGCGGATCACCGGGTCGCTCATCTGCTTCGGATCAAAGTTCTGCGCGCCCCTGATCCCGTCGTCCCAGGTGATCGGGTTGGCGTGGTCAAGCCGGAACCGCCAGTGCGGCTGGTTGCCCGCCGCAGCCCTGGCCGCATGATCGGCCTCGGTCAGCGCCAGCGCCGCGCGGTCATAGATCGGCGGCAAGCCCCGACCCAGCAGCACCTTGCGCCGCAGGTCCAGTTCCTGCGCCGTTTCATAGCAGCGATAAACCCTGCCAGCCCCGACCAGCCGCGCGAACTGCTCCTCGTACAAGTGAAACCGGGCTGACTGGCGCTCCTCGCCGTCCGGGGTCAGGCCCAGCCACGCCAGATCGGCCCTGATCGCATCGACGTAGTCCTCGCGGCTGCGCTCGGCGTCGGTATCATCGATCCGCAGCAGGAAACGTCCGCCCGCCTTGCGAACCAGCAGCCAGTTGTGCAGCGCGGTGCGGATATTGCCAACGTGGAGCAGCCCCGTTGGCGACGGGGCAAAGCGCGTAACCGTGGTCATTGTCAGGCCGACCGGAATGCGTGCGTGATCGGATAGCGCCGGTCGCGGCCAAAGTTCCGGCTGCCCAGCTTCACCCCCGGGGGCGCCTGCCGCCGCTTGTATTCGGCCAAGTGCAGCAACCGCTCGATCCGCACCACAGTCGCGTGATCGAACCCCTCGCTCACCAGTTGCGCCACGCTTTCCTCATGCTCGACCAGGCCCAGCAAGATCGCGTCGAGCACGTCGTAGTCGGGCAGCGAATCGCTGTCCTTCTGATCCTCGCGCAGTTCGGCGGTCGGCGGCTTGGTGATGATGTTTTCGGGGATCACCGGCCCGTCTGGACCCAGTCCGATCTTCGGCTTATGCGCGTTACGCCAGCGTGAAATCGCGAATACAGTGGACTTGTAGGCGTCTTTCAACGGGTTGTAGCCGCCGGCCATGTCGCCATAGATCGTGGCATAGCCGACGCTCATCTCGCTCTTGTTGCCGGTGGTCAGCAGCATCGGGCCGAACTTGTTCGACAGCGCCATCAGCGTCACGCCGCGAATACGCGATTGCAGGTTTTCCTCGGCCAGATCGGGCTGGCGGCCGGCGAACACCGGCCCCAGCATCTCGCCAAACGCGGCCACCGCCGGGCGGATCGCGATCGTGTCATAGCGGCAGCCGATCAGCCGCGCACACTCGGTCGCGTCGATCAGGCTGTCGGTGCTGGTGAACCGGCTGGGCAGCATGACGCACCACACCCGGTCCGGCCCCAGCGCATCGGCCGCGATCGCCGCGCAGATCGCGCTGTCGATCCCGCCCGACAGCCCGAGCACCACGCCGGGGAAGCGTTTGCTATCGACGTAATCGCGCAGCGCTATCACCATCGCGCAATAGAGGTCCTCGGGCCGGTCGGCAAGCACGGCCATCTCGCCCCGGTCGCAGCGCCAGCCTTGCGCGGTGCGGGTCCAGTGTGTCTCGACGATCTGTTCTTCCCAGTCCTTGAGCTGGACCGCGAGCGTGCCATCGCCGTTGACCACGAAGCTGGCCCCGTCGAACACCAGTTCGTCCTGCCCGCCGACGCGGTTGAGGTAGGCCAGCGGCAACTTGGTATCGACCGCGCGCAGCTTGGCCACGCCGTCGATCCGCAAGCTGTCCTTGTCGATCTCGTACGGGCTGCCGTTCGGGCAGATCAGCAGTTCCGCGCCAAAATCCGCCAGATGCCGGCACACGTCGGGATGCCAGATATCCTCGCAGATCGGCACGCCGATCATCACGCCGCGAAACACGATCGGTTCGGGCAGCGGCCCGGGCTGGAACAGCCGCATCTCGTCAAAGGTGCCGTAATTGGGCAGCTCGTGCTTGAACCGTACCGCCGCGATCTTGCCCTGATCGAGCAGCGCCACGCCGTTGTGCAGGGCACCGTCGCGCACGAATACCGAACCGACCAGCATCGCCGGACCTTCAGACGCGGTCGCCTGCGCCAGCTTTTCCAGTTCCGCCGCTGCCCGCTCGATCAGCGCGGGCTTGAGGATCAGGTCTTCCGGCGGATAGCCGATCAGGTGCAGTTCGGGAAAGACGATCAGGTCCGCGCCCTTGGCCTGATCCCGCGCCGCCAGCATGGCGGCAGCGTTGCCCGCCAGGTCCCCGACCGACTGGTTCATCTGCGCGAGCGTAATCTTGAGCGTATCGACCATGGGAGCGACTTAGGAAGGGAATGGCCCCGGGGCAATCGTGTTCGGACGTGCAGGCCCGAACAACGTTAGCCGTTTCGCAATTGGTCCATTGCTACAACCGCGTATCCCCTCGGCTTCTCCGCCGCAATGATCTGCGCCGAGGCGCGGATCATCCCCGTCTGCGATTTCTACGATGCGCCTACCGCCGACCGGCCTCCTGCCGGCCTGAACGGCGTTGCCGGGGGCCTTGCCGTCATTGCTGCGCAGCAAACAGCTTGAATAAAACAAAATCCCCCGCCGGATCGCTCCGGCGGGGGGTTTGCTTTGCCCGGTCAGGCGGCAGGCGTTCAGGCCCCAACCAGTCAGGCCTCGCCGTCTTCCTTGATCAGGTAATCACCGGCATCGGCATCAGTGCCGTGGGTCTCGCCCTGAACCGCCGCCAGCGGATCGTCGCCGATCGCCGCTTCGGGGCCCTGGGCCAGTTCGGCAGCATGTTCCTCGGCGGCCGAAACCGGCGCGATGAGGACTTCCTGCAGCTTGCGGTACTGCGCGCGGAGCGCAGCATCGCGGCTGGAGGCGGCAACGCGCAGGCGGTTCATGCCCGCGCCGGTACCGGCCGGGATGAGCCGGCCGACGATCACGTTTTCCTTCAGGCCGATCAGGCTGTCGCGCTTGCCTTCGACCGCCGCCTGCGTGAGCAAGCGGGTGGTTTCATGGACCGACGCGGCCGAGATGAACGAACGGGTCTGCAGCGAAGCCTTGGTGATCCCGAGCAGCACCGGCTTGCCTTCGGCGAACTTCTGGCCCGCCGCCAGCTTGGCGTTGATCTCGTCCATTTCCTCGCGGTCGACCTGTTCGCCGGCCAGCAGCACGGTATCGCCGCCATCGGTGATCTCAACCTTCTGCAGCATCTGGCGAACGATCACCTCGATGTGCTTGTCGTTGATCTTCACGCCCTGCAAGCGATAGACTTCCTGAATTTCCGCGACGATGTATTCGGCCAGCGCCTCGATCCCGAGCACTTCAAGGATGTCATGCGGGTCCGGTGAGCCCGAGATCAGGTTGTCGCCCTTCTTGACCCAGTCACCCTCCTGGACGTCGATCACCTTCGACTTGGGGATCAGGTATTCCACCGGATCACCCTCTTCCGGGATGATCGCGATCTTGCGCTTGGCCTTGTAGTCACGGACGAATTCGATCCGGCCCGAGATCTTGGCGATGATCGCGTTGTCCTTCGGTTTGCGGGCCTCGAACAGTTCGGCAACGCGCGGCAGACCGCCGGTGATGTCGCGCGTCTTGGCGGCTTCGCG
>JANLUV010000014.1:0-4041 GCA_031363685.1 Alphaproteobacteria bacterium
GTGGCCGCCGTCCCGGTCATGCCCGAGAGCTTGGGGTACATCCGGAAGTAGTTCTGGAAGGTGATCGAGGCCATCGTCTGGTTCTCGGGCTCGATCTTGACGCCCTCCTTGGCCTCGACCGCCTGATGCAGACCGTTCGACCAGCGTCGGCCCTCCATCATCCGTCCGGTAAACTCGTCGATGATGACGATTTTGTCGTCGTCCTTGACGATGTAGTCGATGTCGCGCTTGAACATCACGTTGCCCTTGAGCGACTGGTCGAGGTGATGGACGACCTGGGTGTTCTCGACATCGTAGAGGTTGCTGCCGACCAACAGCCCGGCCTCTTCCAGCATCCGCTCGACCCGCTCGAGCCCGTCTTCGGTCAGGGTGATGTTCTTGGTCTTCTCGTCGGCCTCATAATCCTCGGGCACGATCTGCTTCACGATCGCATCGACCGACATGTACAGATCAGACTTGTCATCGGTCGGCCCGGAGATGATCAGCGGGGTGCGCGCCTCGTCGATCAGCACCGAATCGACCTCGTCGACCACCGCGTAGTTGAACGGACGGTGGACCATCTGGCTGCGCTCGTGCTTCATGTTGTCGCGCAGGTAATCGAAGCCGAGCTCGTTGTTGGTCGCATAGGTGATGTCGGCGTTGTAGGCCGCGCGGCGTTCCAGCTCGTTGAGATTGGGCACGATCACGCCGACGGTGAGCCCCAGGAACGTGTAGATCTGCCCCATCCATTCGGCGTCGCGGCGTGCGAGGTAATCGTTGACCGTGACGACGTGGACGCCCTTGCCCTCGATCGCGTTGAGATAGACGCCGAGCGTGGCGACCAGGGTCTTGCCCTCGCCCGTGCGCATTTCGGCGATCTCGCCCCGGTGGAGCACGATGCCGCCGATCATCTGCACATCGAAATGGCGCATGCCGAGCACGCGCTTCGACGCTTCGCGGACGGTGGCGAAGGCTTCGGGGAGGATGTCGTCGAGCGGTGCGCCACCAGCGAGCAGATCGCGGAACCTGGTGGTCTGGCCGCGCAGTTCATCGTCCGTCAGGGCTTCGAACTGCGGTTCGAAAGCGTTGATTGCAAGGACGATCTTTTCGAGCTTCTTGACGTAGCGATCGTTGGACGAGCCGAACACGGCCTTGGCGAGTGCGCCGAGCATGGGCGTTTCCTGAAAGATGCGCCGCGACCGAGGCGCGGCTGGGAGTTGGCAAGGTGAAAGACGCGGGGCACCGGTGGACGGTTCCGCGTGGGGCAGAAATCAGCAACGCGCGCTATTCGTGGGCGCGGTCGATCCCCATCTGGACGGTCGGAACATAGACCTGCGGGCGCTTGGCCGGGATGGTGCGGTTGCAGCCGTCAAGGCGCGGTGCGGTGCGGATCGCGGCCTGCGCGGCGATTGCCGTCCGCGCGGCCAGCGCGCGCGGCGCCCCGCGCAGCGGCGCGGCGACACCGATCTCGGTCATCCCGGCCCCGCACACGCGCGCCTGCACCGGCGCGACTTGCGCGGCAAGGCCCAACAGGGCGAGGAAGGCGAGGAGGATCCGGCGCATCTGCGATGGCGATATAGGGCCGGGGATGAACGGCGTCCATCCCCCGCGCCACTCGCGGCGGCTTGACCTTACCCGCGCATGGGTTAGTCCGCCGCGCATGTCTGAAGCCGTCTCGCCGCTCGCCACACCCTTCCCCGCCCTGCCCGCGATTGCCGGGGTGACCCCGCATGTCGTGCGCGCCGGGTACATGGTCTGGGGCCGCTGCGACCTGACATACGTGGTACTGGCCGAGGGCACGGCGGTGGCGGGAGTGTTCACCCGCAACGTGTGTTGTTCGGCCGAAGTGGAACTGGGCCGCGCCAATGTGGCGCAGGGCCGCGCCCGGGCGCTGGTAGTGAACGCGGGCAATTCCAACGCCTTTACCGGCTATCGCGGGCGCGAGGCGGTGGAACAGATCATCGCGCAAGTGGCGGGCCACATCGGCTGCCCACCGCAGCAGGTGTTCGTGTCCTCCACCGGGGTGATCGGCGTGCCGCTGCCCAAGGACAAGGCCCGCGCCGGGATCGACGCCGCGCTGATTGCCTCGCCGTGCGGCTGGGAGGACGCGGCGCGCACCATCAGCACGACCGACACCTTTCCCAAAGGCGCCACTGCCATCGCGCTGGTTGACGGCAGGACCATCACGCTTTCGGCGATCATCAAGGGCAGCGGGATGATCGCGCCCGACATGGCGACGATGCTGGGCTATATCTTCACCGATTGCGCGATTGCGCCGGGCTATCTGCAAGAGCTGCTCTCGGCCGCCAACCGCGCGACCTTCAGCTGTATCACGGTGGATAGCGATACCTCGACCAGCGACACAGTGCTGGCCTTCGCCACTGGCCAGGCGGGCAACCAGCAGATCACTTGCGCAGGCTGCCCCGGCGCCGATGCCTTTGCTGCGGCCCTTGCCGAGGTGTGCCGCCAGCTGGCGCAGCTGGTCGTGAAGGACGGCGAAGGCGCACAAAAGTTTATCGCGATCAGTGTCAGCGGCGCGGTCAGCGATGACAGCGCGCGCACGGTGGGCCTCGCCATTGCCAATTCGCCGCTGGTGAAGACCGCCATCGCCGGCGAGGACGCCAACTGGGGCCGCGTGGTGATGGCGGTGGGCAAGGCGGGCGAACCGGCCGACCGCGACCGCCTGTCGATCGGGTTCGGCGGCGTCTGGGCCGCGCGCGAGGGCCAGCCGCTGGCGGACTATGACGAGGCGCCGGTCGCCGTGCACCTGAAGGGGCGCGAGGTGACGATCGAGGTCGATCTTGGGCTGGGAGATGGCCGCGCCACGGTGTGGACCTGCGACCTGACGCACGGCTACATCTCGATCAACGCCGACTACCGGAGTTGACCGATGCCCTGACAACCGGCGTCCACGCGCTGATCCGCGACGCGGCCAGCCGGGTGATCCTGCCGCGCTACCAGCAGCTGGCCGCGCATGAAGTGACAACGAAGGCGGTGGACGATCTGGTGACGGTGGCCGATGCCGAGGCCGAGGTGATCCTGGCCGCAGGGCTGGCCCGGTTGCTGCCCGAAGCGGCGATCGTGGGCGAGGAAGCCGCCCATGCCGATCCGGCGGTGCTGGACCGGCTGGGCGATGCGCTGTGCTGGATCATCGATCCGATTGACGGGACCAACAACTTTGCGGCGGGCAAGCCGCCGTTCGGCGTGCTGATCGCGCTGGCCGAGCGGGGCGAGACGATCGGCGGCTGGATCTATGATGTGCTGTCGGGCCGATTTTGCCATGCCCTTGCCGGGCGAGGCGCGTGGATCGACGGCAAGCCGGTGCGTGCCCGCACGTCTGGCCAGCAGCCGCCGATCGCCGCAATTTCGCTGGTGTTCGCCGATCCGGCGCGGCGCGCGGCGCTGAGCACCGGCATCGCGCCGCATTACACCGTGGTCGACATTCCGCGCTGCGCGGCCGAGCAGTATCCCCGGATCGTGCTGGGCCAGAACGACGTTTCGATCTTCGAGCGCACACTGGCGTGGGACCATGCGGCGGGCGTGCTGTTCGTCAACGAAGCGGGCGGCAAGGCCGCGCGGCCGGATGGATCACCGTACCGGGTGGACCGACATCTGGAACGCGGGCTGATCGCGGCGGCCAGCCCGGCACTGTGGGATGAACTGGCGGGGCGGCTGGCCGGGCTGGATAGTTAACCCCCCCACACGTTCGTCATCGCCGCGTACCCCGTCGTACCTGCGTCATTCCCGCGAACGAGAGGTTTGGGGATTCGGCGGCTCAGCTCAAAGCGCGCTTTCGATCCACGCCTTGAGCTGGCTTTTCGGGGCGGCCCCCAGCTTTTCGGCAACCGGCTTGCCGTCCTTGAACATGACCAGGAACGGGATCGACTGGACGCCGAACTTGCTGGCGGTTTCGGTGTTTGCCATGATGTCGACCTTGGCGATCGTCACGCGGCCGGCCAGTTCTGCGGCGATTTCTTCCAGCGCGGGGCCGATCATCTTGCATGGGCCGCACCATTCCGCCCAGAAATCGACCAGCACCGGCTGGTCCGACTGGAGGACAGC
>JANLUV010000017.1:0-4009 GCA_031363685.1 Alphaproteobacteria bacterium
GGATTGATGGCCCCGGATTGATGGCCCCGGATTGATGGCCCCGGATTGATGGATTGTGTCTGGCTTCAGTCTGTCTGGCTGCTTGGCCGAGCGACGATACGGGACGGGCTTCGGGCGGCGAGGCGATCTTGCCGGCGGCGGTCTGTTCCCTGAAGTAGCAGAAGGTCTGCATTGTCTGCGCGAACAGGTGTTCGGCGGTGCGGATCGGTTCGGCATCACACCCGCCGAGCGGGCGCAGCTGGGTATCGTAATCGAGCGCGAAGACCAGCGCGAAGGAATAGCGCTTCTCGGCCACCTGGCGCACGCGGTGCGAGGTGGCGACGAACGCGCCGCCCGACCCGCGTCAGCGTATCACCTGCGGCGCCGGGCACCGACAGCAGCAACCGCTGCCACAATCCCGCATAGCGGCCTCCATCACCGTCTCCGTCAACGCCCATCGTCACCGTTCATCGTCCGCATCGCCTTGTTGCATTGCAATAGGAGGCTACGCGACTTGACTCATAGTGCAAGAGGGGAAATATCGATGAAGCTCATACATACAATTTATGAGGCGGCGGTTCAGGGTGTGCGGGCGCGCAAGCGGCGGCGAATTTCGTCAAGGAACAGCTGCGTGGCGGTATCGCGTGATGGATCGGCCCGCGAGATGAGGAATATCTCGTAGGACGGCTGCAGTTCCGGCGCGAGCAGTGGCCAGAGCCTGCCGTCCGCGACCGCGGCTTCTGCGGCGCCGGTCGGCAGGAAGCCGATCCCGACCCCCAGCGTGATCAGCCGCAGCGCCTCGTGGATATCTTCCGCCAGCCCGGCGCGTTCGGCGCCGAGGGCGTGGCGGCTGCGCAGGCGGGTGACCGCCTCCGGTTCGTCTGCGCCGGTCAGCACGAAGCCTTCGCGGCGCAGGTCTTCCAGCCGCGTCACCTTGCGGCCGAACCGGGCATGGGCGCGGGCGCAGAACAGTTGCTGGGTTTCGACGAACATCGGTTCATAGACCAGTTCCGGCCCGGCCGCGCCTTCATAGCCGATGCCGACTTCAACCTCGCCGCTGGCCAGCGCCTCAAGCACGCCGCGCCACGGCGAGACGCGCAGTTCCATAGCGATGGCCGGGTGGCGGCGGTGAAATGAAGCGATTGCGTCGTCCAGTTCCGGGCAGACAATCGACGAGATCAACTGGATCCGCACCATCCCGCCGACCCGCTTGGTCGCCTGCGCGACCTGGTGCTGGGCCATGCGGACGTGTTCGAACATGTCCTCGCACAGCGCCTGCAGCGCCTTGCCCGCCGGGGTGATCCGGATGCCGCTGGTCGAGCGTTCGAACAGCCGCGCGCCCAGCTGGTCTTCCAGCCGTTTGAGCGCGGCGCTGATGCTGGGCTGCTGTTTGTTAAGGTTGCGCGCGGCCGCGCCGATCCCTTCGGCCCGGACGATTTCGAGGAAGACCTTGAGCAGGTTCCAGTCGACATTACGCGCGAAATCACGATCGATCCGCGCGGTTTCGGGCCAGCCGGTTTCAATCGCGTTGTCCGGGGCCGCGGCGGGGTCGCTCATCCGCCGGATCAGGCCCGGCCGGTTTCGCTGGCGAGCAGCGCGGGGTCGATCCCTTCGGCGTGCCACGCAGCGGCCCAGCGCCGTTCGGCCGGGGTGCCGAACAGTACGTCGGTCTTTCCGGCGGCGGCGTGCCAGCCGTGGTGGCGCATCTCGCCTTCCAGCTGGCCTTCGCCCCAGCCGGCATAGCCCAGTGCGAACAACCATTTGGCGGGGCCTTGCCCGTCGGCGATGGCGCGGAGCACATCGGTCGAGAACGAGAGTGCACACAAGGGAGCGGCCATGATCGTGCCATTGCCGCTCCATTCCGGAGAATGCAGCACGAACCCGCGCTGGGGTTCGACCGGGCCGCCGACATGGACCGGCACATCGGGCGCCCGACCCGGATCGATTCCGGCTTGTGCGAGAATGGCGTGGAACCGCAAGTTGTCATGCAGCCGCCCGACCCCGATGCCAAGCGCGCCGTTCGCATCATGCACGCACATTGCGATGACCGCGCGGGCGAAGCGCGGATCGAACATGCCGGGCATCGCCAGCAGGGTTCGGCCAGTAAGATATTCTGCTTCGCTCATGCGGGCCAGTCTAGGCGATTTGGTGCTCAAGATGAACTGCGTTCCTGCCTTTTTCGCAGTTGCACGTGGTTCGGCTTGCCGCAGCACTGGCGCAAACTGCAATAGACCGAGAGCAGGGTGATTCACGGGGTCGAAACTTCCCCGTTTACCGACCAGAAGCCGGGTACATCCGGCCTGCGCAAGAAAGTGAAGGTGTTCCGGCAGTCCGGCTATGCGGAAAACTTCATCCAGTCGGTGTTCGATGCGCTGGACGGGTTCGCGGGCGCGACGCTGGTGATCGGTGGCGACGGGCGCTTCCTCAACCGCGAGGTGATCCAGGTGGCGATCCGCCTGGCCGCAGCCAACGGGTCCGGCCGGGTGCTGGTCGGGCCGGGCGGGATCCTGTCCACCCCGGCGGCCAGCCACGTGATCCGTAAATATAGTGGCGCGGATCGCGGCGTTCACCGGGATGGATGGGCCGAGCGTGATTACCTGAGCGGGCGGCGGCAAATGGGGTGTTGGTTGCGGGGAGTAGGGCAGCGTCCGATATGGGGTGGGAAGCTGACATTCAATTTTGCCTGCGAACTCAGCCCTGCACTGTTCGAAAAAGCTGGCTGTCAGTTGCGGCAATGCCTCGCGAATTTTATCGTGGTAAGTCCACCACCGCATGAACCTACGCTTGTGCGGCGCAGTCTGCATCGGTTCGCCGCACGATGCGGTCGACTTACCCGGACAACCAACGGTATTGTCGGGAGTGTTCATGTGCCAGAAAGGTTGACCTGAACACGCGGGGCCAGGTGGTGCAGTTTGAAGGAGTAGCTTGATGCGTGTCATTTCCAAAAGGTCAGGAGTTCTCTCCTTGCTTGCCGTGCTTACCGTGCCAGCGTCGGGCAGCGTGTCGGCGCAGCAGCAGGTTTCGCCCGATCCCAGTATCATCGTGAATGGCGAGCCCTTGCCTGATACGACTGCGATGATCGCAGGGCCGGAGATCAAGGGGGTCATCACCGCGCGCAGCGGCGACAAGATGAAGGTCACGGCCGCCGACGGTACCAGCACGGTCATCTTCATCAACGATGCCACCCGGATCAAGGCCGGCGGGGGCATCTTCGGCGGCAGCCGCAGCAAGCTGGGCGCGTACTCGCTGCTCAACGGCCTGCCAGTTACGGTCAAGACATTGCAATCGGGCGGTGGCTTGGTGGCGAGCCAGATCAGTTTTCGGAACAACGACCTTAAGACCGCGACAATGATCCGTAACGGCACTGCCCAGCAATTTGATGAACAAACTGCGGCAACAGAGGCTCTGCGCGGCCGTATGGGTGATATCGACAAATATAATATCAAGAGCACGGCGAATGTGTACTTTGATACTGGCAAGGCGGTGCTGTCCGCTCCGGCCAAATCTGATCTCTGCGCCACAGCAACCGCTGCCGAGGGGATGGAGAACGCCCTGATGCTTGTTGTGGGTTACACCGATTCGGTTGGAAGTGATGAATACAACCAGCAGCTTAGCGAAAAGCGCGCCGGTAGCGTCATCAATTATCTTCAGCAGGCCTGCCGCTGGAAGCCCTATCGCATGCTTACCCCCACCGGGATGGCCGAAGCGGACCCGTTGGCGAGCAATGACACTGCCGAAGGCAAGGCACAGAACCGCCGCGTTTCGGTGAATATCTTGGTCAGCAAGGGCCTTGACGGTCTGTGAGACGCGCGGGGTGGGCATCGCCCACCCCAAGCTTCACGGCAGGGAATCACCAGTTCGGTCGTGACCAAAATTCAAACTTGGCGGCATTGACGCAAGCATGAGGTTAGGGGGGCCCAATCTGGCCCCCCGCCTGCGTGGACGCGCGGCCCCCCGCCGCGCGCCCCCGCCCCTGCCCCTCCCCGCTGGGGAGGGGTTATTCAACGAGCGTCTGAACGACTCTAGCGCG